>JALYYN010000066.1 GCA_030946525.1 Actinomycetota bacterium
GTGCTGGTCAAGCTGGGCGCCGACCTGAGCCGGGTCCGCCAGCAGGTCATCCAGCTGCTGTCGGGCTACGCCGGCAAGGAGGGCGCCCCCTCGGGCGGCCCCGCCGGCGAGGCCACCCCCACCGGCTCGCTGGTCCTCGACCAGTTCGGCCGCAACCTCACCCAGCTCGCCCGCGAGAAGAAGCTCGACCCGGTCATCGGCCGCGAGCGCGAGATCGAGCGGGTCATGCAGGTGCTCTCCCGCCGCACCAAGAACAACCCGGTGCTGATCGGCGAGCCCGGCGTGGGCAAGACGGCCATCGTCGAGGGCCTGGCCCAGCAGATCGTGGCCAACACCGTGCCCGACACCCTCAAGGGCAAGCAGCTCTACACCCTCGACCTGGGCGCACTGGTGGCCGGATCGAGGTACCGGGGCGACTTCGAGGAGCGCCTGAAGAAGGTGCTCAAGGAGATCCGCACCCGGGGCGACATCATCCTGTTCATCGACGAGCTCCACACCCTGGTGGGCGCCGGTGCCGCCGAGGGCGCCATCGACGCCGCCTCCATCCTCAAGCCCATGCTGGCCCGGGGCGAGCTGCAGACCATCGGCGCCACCACCCTCGACGAGTACCGCAAGCACCTGGAGAAGGACGCCGCCCTCGAACGGCGCTTCCAGCCCATCAAGGTGGAGGAGCCCACCGTGGCCCACACCATCGAAATCCTCAAAGGCATCCGCGACCGGTACGAGGCCCACCACCGGGTGACGATCACCGACCAGGCCATCGTGGCCGCCGCCAACCTCTCCGACCGCTACATCTCCGATCGGCACCTGCCCGACAAGGCCATCGACCTCATCGACGAGGCCGGTTCCCGCATGGTCATGCGCCGGATGAAGTCCCCCCCGGACTACAAGGAGCTCGAGAACGACCTGTCCCGCGTCCGCAAGGAGAAGGAACAGGCGATCGAGAACCAGAAGTTCGAGCAGGCCGCCAAGCTCCGTGACCAGGAGAAGTCGCTCGAGGAGCGCAAGAAGGTAAAGGAACTGGAGTGGAAGGCGGAGGGCATCGACCTCTTCGACGAGGTCGACGAGGAGGGCATCGCCGAGGTTCTGGCCATGTGGACGGGCATCCCCGTCTACAAGCTCACCGAGGAGGAGACAGCCAAGCTCCTGCGCATGGAGGAGGAGCTGCACAAGCGGGTCATCAGCCAGGAGGACGCCATCAAGGCCGTCTCCCAGGCCATCCGCCGTACCCGTGCCGGCCTCAAGGACCCCAAGCGCCCGTCGGGCTCCTTCATCTTCCTGGGCCCGTCCGGCGTGGGCAAGACCGAGCTGGCCAAGACTCTCGCCGAGTTCCTCTTCGGCGACGAGAGCCACTTGATCCAGCTCGACATGTCCGAGTACATGGAGAAGCACACCGTGTCCCGCCTGGTGGGCTCGCCCCCCGGGTACGTGGGCTACGAGGAGGGCGGCCAGCTCACCGAGGCCGTCCGTCGCAAGCCCTTCTCCGTGGTGCTCTTCGACGAGATCGAGAAGGCTCACCCCGACGTCTTCAACGCCCTGCTCCAAATCCTGGAGGACGGGCGGCTCACCGACGCCCAGGGCCGCACGGTGGACTTCAAGAACACCGTGATCATCATGACGTCGAACCTGGGCACCGCCGACCTTCGGAAGGCCTCCATCGGTTTCCAGAAGTCGAGTGAGGCGGTGACGTACGAGAAGATGAAGGAGAAGGTGGCCGAGGCGCTCAAGGCGCACTTCCGGCCCGAGTTCCTGAACCGGATCGACGACACCATCGTCTTCCACGAGCTCACGCGGGCCGAGGTCACCCAGATCGTCGATCTGATGAGCAAGCGGCTCAAGGACCAACTGGCCAGCCAGGGCCTCACCATGGAGCTCACCGACGCGGCCAAGCTGTTGCTGGCCGACAAGGGGTACGACCCCACGCTGGGCGCCCGGCCCCTGCGCCGTGCCCTCCAGCGCATGGTCGAGGACAAGATGTCCGAGCGCATCCTCTGGAAGGAGTTCCGGGCCGGCGAGACCATCATCGTCGACGCCGAGGAGGGCGAGATCGTCTTCCGCTCCATCGAGGGCATCGAACCCCCGCCGGTCGAGCTGGCCGAGGCCGGTCCTCCCGCCGACTAGC
>JALYYN010000084.1 GCA_030946525.1 Actinomycetota bacterium
AGCGGGGCTCGTCCGAAGACGGCGGCGTCGACCAGGTCGAGCTGATCTACACCCGGTTCTTCTCCATCGGCACCCAGAAGGTGGTGAACGTCCGCCTGCTCCCGCTGGAGAAGGAGGCCATGAAGGACGCCGCCTCCGCCGCCGGCGACGGCCCCCAGGCCGCGTACGAGTTCGAGCCCGAGCCGGCCCAGATCCTGGAGCGCCTGCTGCCGCGGTACGTCGAAGGCCGGGTGTTCGCGGCCATGCTCGACGCCGCCGCCAGCGAGCAGGCCGCCCGCCAGCGGGCCATGAAGGCGGCCACCGACAACGCCGAGGATCTCATCAAGAACCTGGCGACCGTGGCCAACAAGGTCCGCCAGGCCGGGATCACCACCGAGATCATGGAGATCGTCGGCGGCGCCGAGGCCCTGCGCCAGGGCAAGTCGAAGAGCGGGCCCGACTACCTCGCCGACACGGTGATCAGCCGCGACGTCCTCCCCGACCAGATCGACCCATCACGCATAGGAGCCCGCAGTTGAGCGAGCAGAGTACAGCCACCCGGACCGAGGCGAGCTTCAAGGACGGGCGCATCGTGGCCATCGCCGGCCCCGTCGTCGACATCGAGTTCCCGCCGAACGCCCTGCCCGAGATCAACGACGCAGTCACCATGTCCGTCGACCTCGAGGGCAAGGAGCTGGTGATCACCGCCGAGGTGGCCCAGCACATCGGTGAGAACCGGGTCCGGGCCATCTGCATGAAGCCCACCGACGGCCTCCGCCGCGGCGCGCCGGTCAAGAACACGGGTCGGGGCATCACCGTGCCCGTGGGCAACGGGGTGCTCGGTCACGTGTGGAACGTCATCGGCGAGCCCCTCGACGTGAGCAGCGACGAGGTCGGCGAGCTGCCCGACCGCTGGGAGATCCACCGCCACGCGCCGCTGTTCGCCGACCTGGAGCCCCGCTCGGAGATGTTCGAGACGGGCATCAAGGTCATCGACCTGCTGGCCCCCTACGTGCGGGGCGGCAAGATCGGCCTCTTCGGCGGGGCCGGCGTGGGCAAGACCGTCGTCATCCTGGAGCTCATCAACCGGGTCGCCACCCAGCACGGTGGTGTGTCGGTGTTCGCCGGCGTGGGGGAGCGGACCCGCGAGGGCAACGACCTCTGGCTGGAGATGCAGGAGTCGGGCGTCATGGACAAGGCCGCCCTGGTGTTCGGCCAGATGGACGAGCCGCCGGGGGTCAGGTTGCGGGTGGCGCTTTCTGCGTTGACCATGGCCGAGTACTTCCGGGACGAGCAGGGCCAGGACGTGCTGCTCTTCGTCGACAACATCTTCCGCTTCGTGCAGGCGGGTTCGGAGGTGTCCACCCTGCTGGGGCGCATGCCGAGCGCGGTGGGCTACCAGCCCACCCTGGCCGACGAGATGGGCGAGCTGCAGGAGCGGATCACGTCCACCAAGGGCCGGTCGATCACCTCGGTCCAGGCCGTGTACGTGCCCGCCGACGACTACACCGACCCCGCCCCGTTCACCACCTTCACCCACCTCGACGCCACCACCGAGCTGTCCCGTGACATCGCCTCCCGAGGCATCTACCCTGCCGTCGACCCGCTGGCGTCGACCTCGCGCATCCTCAGCCCCGAGGTCGTGGGCGAGCACCACTACCGGGTGGCCCGCCGGGTGCAGGAGACCCTCCAGCGTTACAGCGAGCTGCAGGACATCATCGCCATCCTCGGTGTCGACGAGCTGTCCGAGGAGGACAAGCTCACCGTGCAGCGGGCCCGCAAGGTGGAGAAGTTCCTGTCCCAGCCCTTCTTCGTGGGCGAGCAGTTCACCGGCATCCCCGGCGTCACCGTGTCGGTGGAAGAGACGGTGGCGTCGTTCGAGGCCCTGGTCGACGGCGAGCTCGACGACATCCCCGAGCAGGCGTTCTTCAACGTCGGTGGCGTCGACAGCGTGCGGGAGAAGGCCAAGACCCTGTCCAAGGACGAGGGCGCCGACGAGGACGAGGCCGCCTGAGCATGGCCATGAACGTCGAGCTCGTCTCGCCCGAGCGCATCCTGTACTCGGGTGACGCGGAGATGGTGGTGTGTCGCACGGTCGGCGGCGGCGACGTGGCCTTCCTGGCCGGGCATGCCCCGTTCCTCGGGGCCCTGGAGATCTGGCCGGTGAAGATCAAGACCACCGAAGGTGGCGAGGAGACGGCCGCCGTGCACGGCGGCTTCGTCCACGTCCGCGACAACCAGGTGATCATCCTGTCTGACGTGGCCGAGCTGGCGAGCGACATCGACGCCGATCGGGCCCGAAAGGCCAAAGACGCCGCCGAGCGTCGCGACATGGATCAGGACGACGCCGAGTGCGAAGCCGCCCTGGCCCGGGCCCACGTCCGTCTGGAGCTCGCCGGCCGGTAGTTCTTTGTCGAGTTGACTACCGCAGAGGTAGGCAGCTCGACAAGGAACGTCGCGTGTCACACCCTCATGGTTGCCTTGGGGACGTGGACACCGCGGATTCCATCTTGTTCCGAATCGCTCAGCGTCAGCTGGCGCTCGTCCTGCGTGATCAAGCTCTCGAGTGTGGGATCACCGTTCGCCAGCTCGATCGGCGCGTTGCTGCCGGGTCGCTTGTCAGCGTCCATCGGGGTGTCTACCGGATCCCGGCGGCGCCGCCGACCGCAAAGCAGGAGTTGCTCGCTGCGTGCCTGGCGGCCGGGCGAACGGCGGCGGCGTCACACCGCAGTGCGGCGGCCCTGTGGGGGCTCCGCGGCGTCGGCTGGCCCCGGCCCGAGCTAACGGTCGCCGGGAACGCCAGGCCGGCTCTCCGAGGGGTCACCGTCCATCGGTCGCCGCTGGTTTCGGGCGATGTGGGGAGGCGTGGACCGACCCCCGTCACCCGGCCGGCGCGGACCTTGCTCGACCTGGCTGCGGTCGAGCCCACCCTCGTGAAGGGCGCGCTCGACGACGCACTCGTTCGGGGACTGACCACGCTCGGGTCGATGCGCCGGACGCTCGACCGGGTGAGCGGTCAGGGCCGGGCCGGTTCGACGCTCCTCCGCGACTTGGTCGTCGAGTTGCCGGCCGGCCGGGCCCCTACTGAGAGCCCACTGGAGGACCGACTGGTCCGACTGCTGCGGCACCACGGCCTTCCCGAACCCGTTCGTCAGCACGAGGTCGCATTGCCGGACGGAGGTGTAGCTCGGATCGACCTGGCGTACCCCGAGGTCAAGCTCGGCATCGAAGCCGATGGGCGGATCTGGCACTCGGGGCGGGCCGACTTCGCCCGTGACCGGCGGCGGGCGAATCACCTGGCGGGGCTGGGATGGACGCTTCTCCGGTACGGGTGGGCCGACCTCCACCGGGGTCGAGACCTCGCCACAGAGGTGGCCGGACTGCGTGATCGCAAGGCCGGCTGAGAGGCCGTCCCCTGTAGTGGTGGCGGCTCACGCATCATGGGGGTATGTCCAGTGTCCGGCTTGGGGTGGCCCTCGTCCTTCCGCCACCCCTCGATCGGGAGATCGATACCCTGCGCCGGGCTACCGGTGACGGCACCCTCGGGCGGGTGCCGCCGCACTGCACCCTGGTGTCACCGGTCAACGTGCGGGCCGATCGGATGCCCGATGTCGTGGCCCTCCTCAGGGGCGCAGCGGCTGTCACCCGACCCCTGCGAGCCCTCCTGGGCCCGCCCACGACCTTCCTGCCCGACAACCCCGTCCTGTACCTGCCGCTCGAGGAGGGTGCGGGTGCGGTGCGGGCCCTTCGGGACCAGGTCTTCGTCGAACCGCTGGCTCGTCCCCTGACGTGGCCGTTCGTGCCCCACGTCACCGTCGCCGACGAGGCCGATCCGGAGCGGATCGCTGCCGCCAGCATCGCCCTGAGCGACTACGGCACCGAGGTGGTCTTCGACAGGATGCATCTCCTCCAGGAGGGGCCGGGCCGGGTGTGGGCCCCGATCGCCGACTTTCCCCTCCGAGCCCCGGCCGTCGTGGGTCGCGGGGGGCTTCCCGTGGAGCTGTGGGTGTGTACCGCGCTCGACCCCGAGGCCCGGGAGTTCTCGTCGCGCGAGTGGCACGGCCTCGGCCTGGCCGAGTTGGGCACGCCGATGCCCCACGAGCGGGTGGCGATCAGCGCCCGCCGTGACGACGCGGTGGCGGGTGTGGTCACGGGATGGACCCGCGGCGGGGTGGCTCAGCTGTCGAACATCGTCGTGTCCGCGGCCGATCGCGGCCAGGGCATCGGTTCGCGCCTGTTGGCCTCGTTCGAGTCGACCGCGGTGTCGCTGGCCTGTTGCCGGCTGGCGTGCCGAGTGCGGGTCGGAGGCCAGGGCCACGGCTTCCTGG
>JALYYN010000100.1 GCA_030946525.1 Actinomycetota bacterium
TGTGCGCTCTCGTCAACGCCGGTCGTGATCCCGGCACTGCGGCCCGATATCGGTCCGTCATCGACGGTCGCACGGTCGTCGTGTCCTTCGTGACCGTCGCGGAGGTGCGCTTTGGCGCCATCAAGGCGGGATGGGGCGAGATCCGACGTCGCAGCCTGGAGCGTGTCCTCGCTCAGCTGGTGGTCGTCCAGCCCGATGACGACCTGATGCTTACGTGCGCCGAGCTTCGGGCCACCTGCTTGGCCGCTGGCCAGGCGCTCGGCCAGAAGATCCACGAGGCGGACAGGTGGATTGCGGCTACCGCCATGACACTTGGCGTCGAGCTGATTTCCAGTGACGCCGTGTTTGCGAACGTCCCAGGTCTCGCCGTGCAAAGTCTGCCGACGTCATGAATGCTCCCGGCCGATCTGACATGCGTGCCGGAGCCAGCCGCCTGCGCTGGTGCACGTCTGGTGCACATCTGGTGCACATGACAGTGGTAAGTAGGGGGTACTAGCGGGTACCCACGGACAGGCAAAAGCGCAGGTCAGAGGCACTTTTCAGAAATTTTCGCAGGTCACGAAAGTGCCCCGATTAACCTTGCCAAGGTTGGGGTCGCGGGTTCGAATCCCGTCGTCCGCTCCACAAAAGTGCAGGTTAGAGGCCCTCTTCGGAGGGCCTCTTCTGTTTCCCAGAGGCGGCACTACATCTGCACTACATCCGTGGGTGGTGCGAAGTACCATGAAGTGTGGCGGCAAGCATGTACAAGGACAAGTACGGGGCCTCGATGTTGCGGGTCTACGCCGGCCGGGACCCGCTGACAGCGAGGAAGACGTGGAAGGCCCGCAGCTTCCGAGGGTCGAAGCGAGACGCCGAACGAGCGCTCGCCGCGTTCGTGACCGAGCAGTCCTCGTCCCGGCCGGCGGGCCCGTCACGAACGTTCGGTGAGCTGGCTGAGCGCTGGTTCGAGGCGCGGTCGGGGGACTGGTCGCCGTCGACTGCACAGCAGACCCGGTGGATCATTAGTTAGTGGCAACCTGAACGGGCTGTCGGACCGCAAGGTTGCCGCTCTGACTGTGGAGGACCTGGACCGGTTCTACGCCGACCACTACTGGCGCGCGACCGTACGCCGAGGCGAGAGGCCGACGGCGATCATCGAGAAGCCGAAGCCGAAGAACCGGAGGTCGGTCCGCACGATCGCCCTGTCCGCGCCGGCCGCACTGCTTGTCGCCGATCTGCGCGCCCAGCACGTTGCCAGGGCTGCTGCATGCGGCGTCACCTTGCCGCTGGACAGCTTCGTGTTCGCCGCCGAAGTCGATGGCTCCCGCCCGATCCGCCCCGAGACCTGGACCCGCCGTTTCACTCGGCTCCGCGCCGAGGTTGGTCTGCCGACCGTTCGACTTCACGACCTCCGCCATTTGTGGCCACCACACTGCTGGCGTCGGGCACCGACCTCGCAACCGTGGCCGGCCGACTGGGACACGGCAGCGGCGGGAAGACCACGCGCGCCATCTACGGCCACTTCCTGCGCGGCGCCCCACCGGACCGTCGCCGCCGCCGATCTCCTCGCCGACCTAGTCCGTCCGCCGCCACCGTCGAACGGCGGTCCATGACCAGAACAGGCCAGACACTCGCACCGACGGTGCAGTGGCCAGATCGCCGCGGGATCGTTACGAGGCCGTACGTGTAGGATACGTACATGACCGACATGCTGACCGGACGCCTCAACTTCCGGCTGACCGATGACCAGGAGCGGGCGCTCCGGCAGGCGGCGGCACTTACCGGTCAGACCGTGACTGGATTCGTCCTGTCCACCGCCGTCGAGCACGCACACGAATTGCTCGACCGAGCCAACCACATCGAGCTCTCAGCGGCAGACTTCAAGCGCTTCGTCACCGAGATCGACAAGCCGCCCGAAGCCGTGCCCGAACTGACGAAGCTGTTCAATCGCAAGAGCCAGATTCCGAGCGCTTGAGCCAACCGGGCCTCCGCCCCGTTGAGCTTCTCGATCCGGCCCGCCATGACTATGACGACTTCGCTTGCGGGGTGGCTGAGCTCGACGACTGGCTTGTACGCACTGCACCCGTGGCCGCCGCCGCCGGCTCTGCTGCCACCTGGGTGCTCTGTCGTGGACAGCGGGTAATCGGCTATTACGCGTTGGCGATGGGCAGCGTGCGTCATGCGGTCGCCCCATCGCGACTTCGTCGAGGACAGCCCGACCCGGTCCCGGTGCTGCTCCTCGCCAAACTGGCGCTCGAGAGCCAGGAGCACGGGACCGGGCTCGGAGCCGATCTGCTCCGCGACGCTCTCATCCGGGCGATCGCCGGATCGCGACAGTTCGGCGCGCGTGCCGTCGTCGTCGACGCGATCGACGATCACGCCTTCGCCTTCTACCGGCACCACGGCTTCCTCCCGTTCGCTGGCGAACACCGCCTCTATCGACGCATCGGGGATCTTGAGCGAGCCCTCGACGGCTGACCCGCCGCGTGGCCGCACGAGTGCTCGCCGGCTGGCTCGGGCTACGAGCGCTCGCCGATTCGGAAGCCGTCCAGACATTCGTCAACGATTGCCTGGATGGCGACCGCCGGGATGACCCTTCGCCCGCCGAGCCGGAGGCACGGCAGCTTGCCGCGTGCCGTCAGCTCGTAGATCAGATCGTCGGACACACCCAAAGTCTCGGCAGCCTCGGCGATCGAGAGAACGAGCTCGCTGGGCGCCTGCGCGCACTCGGTTGGCTGGATCATGCCTCCGAGTGTGAGCGCCCCTGTTGCCACGGATGTTGCCAAACGCGCTGCATCTGCGGAGGCGAACCGCCCTGTTGCACGGCGGGGGCACGCCGGCCCGCCACGGTTCGGCACACCTTCGGCGGTGCCCGCCTTCCTGGCGAGGCCCTGGGCACATGCCCCTCCAGCGCCCGCCGTTCCACGCGTTGCCGATGAACCGCTGGACGATGGTGCTCGGTCCGGAACCCCCCTTTGAAGCCGCGACATCGCAGCCAGCCGAGGACCGATACGGGCCGCCTGGACGCTCACCGACCCGATGGCACCGCCCGACGCAGAATGGC
>JALYYN010000103.1 GCA_030946525.1 Actinomycetota bacterium
CTGAGTACCGAGGCCGTCCTGTACAAGGACTCGGCTGCCACCACCCAGGCGTTCTCCGAGCTCAAGTCGGTCGCCGCCAGCTGCCCGTCCACCCCGGTCCAGAGCCCGGACGGCCAGAGCGCGGTGATCACCAAGTTGAGCCCGGCACCGGACGGCAACTGGCCCCAGACGGCGACGGTCAACCGCCTGGCCTACGACTTCACCAGCACCGATGCGTCAGGGCAGGCCACCCACACGATCGCCGTGTACCTGCGGCGGGGCCGGGCCCTGATGGGGGTCTACTTCTTCCAGCCCGACGGTGACCAGGCCGCCATCGCCGGTCAGACGACCGTCCCGGGCATCGTGGGCATCTTCGCCGGCCGCATGGCCGCCCTCCCCTCCTCGGTGGTCGGCTCCTAGTCGAACGGGTCGGCCGGCCGGCCTCCCACGCCTACCCGGCCGCCGACGGCATCACCCCCGCCGCCGCGCCGCTACCGGTCCGTCGCGGTAAAGGGCGACGGCAGCTCAGCGCCACCTCCCGACCGTTCCACCACCGACGAACCGCATCGTGGGCCCTGTGGGTGGCCACGAGCAGGGGAATCGCCACGCTCGTATCCAGGGCGACTGCGCTCAGCGTCGCCCTGCGTCGATCAGGCCGAAGACGACGTCGTCGTCGATGACGGTGTCCCCGGTGGCGACGAGCACCCCGGACTCGTCCACCAGCCGAGCGGTGCGCCCGGACGCCAACAGCTGCAGCCCGGCGCCGTAGCGGGAGATGTCCACCGTCGACCCCGGGGTGAGACCCAGCGCATCACGCAGGGCCTTCGGCACGACGATGCGGCCGACCGAGTCCATGATGGTCTCCATTGGGAACACGCTACCAGTGGTCTCCCAGTTCCCCGGTCGTCATGGGCCGGAACCGGCGCCCTGAGTGCCCGGTATCCTCGCGCCCGTTGGGAGACCGGCGTTTCGAGATCGTGCCGATCGGCCGCGTGGAGTCGCCGCTGACCGATGTCGGGTCGGCGCCGAAGCAGGGCCACGAGGGCGCGCCCGACGCCTGGCTCGTCTTCGACCGGGCCGTGCTCGACGGTTCTACGGGAGATCCGCCCCGGTGACCGCCTCGTCGTCCTGACCTGGCTTGACCTCGCCCGCCGCGACGTCCTCCGCGTGCATCCCCGTGACGACAGCAGCAATCCGCCGCGGGGCGTCTTCAGCACCCGCTCCGCCGATCGGCCGAACCCGATCGGCCTGCACCCGGTGGAGGTCCTCTCCGTCGACGGCGGACGGATCGAGGTGCGGGGCCTGGAGGCGGTGAACGGCACGCCCGTCATCGACGTCAAACCGGTGCTCGGGCCCGGCGCCTCCCCCGCGTAGCCGGCGCCGCCCGCACCCTCAACACCCGCGGCGGTCGGCCGGGAGGAGCTGGAGCTGCAGGCGCACCTCGCCCGGTCCGCAGGCGTCGACCTCGGCCCACCCGCCTGCCGCGGGGCGGACCGAGGCGTCGCCGGCGGCCACGGACCACCGGTCGCTGTAGCGGACCCGCACCAGGATGGGCCCGGCGTCGGCCACCGCCAGGGCGACGGCCCCGCCGTCGAGCCGGGTGAGGCGAGCGGGCCCCTCGACGATCCCCGGGGAGTCGACCACCTCGAACACCCGCCAGTGTGCGTCGCTCCAGACCAGGCGCAGGCCGGGCACGCCCGCCTCGACCAGGGCACCCTCGGCCTCCGCCGCGTAGTCGAGGGGGACGTCGGGCAGGGCGACGTAGCGCACGCCCCTGTCCACCAGCCACGCCCGGTAGGTATCGGCCCGGAGCTCGCCCGGGTCATAGAAGATCGGGTTGTCGGCGGTGTCCAGCTGGCGTTCCCACCCCCGGGCGAGCGGGACGCTGGCGGCCGCGTAGTCCGCCTCCCAGTGCAGGTGGGTCGGGACGATCTCGACCCGGCCCAGAGGTGCCTGGTGGTCAGCCAGATAGCCGAGCAGGGGCGTGAAGTAGGCCGCGGTGCTGGACAGATCCCTGCGGTCGGTCGGGAAGGTGGCGAAGGCCGGCTTCCATTGCATGACGGCCAGGGGGATCACCAGACCGGCGACCACGACCCGGCGGTGGGGCCACAGCAGGCAGGCGACGAGCGGGGCGCCGACGCACTCGCCCAGCCGGCTGATGTTGCCCCCGACCGGCGTGGGCAGCACGAAGCTGGCCACGACCGCGGCGAGGTAGAAGGCGACGGCCAGCCGGACGCCGCCTTCGTGACGCGGGATGAGCACGAGCACGAGGGCCACCATCGCCGCGAACTGGAGGAAGTCCACCAGGGGGAAGGGCATGACGCCCTGGCCCGGGAACAGCAGGCCGAGGCCGATGACGACGAGCGCCGGCACCGCCATCAGGAGGACGAGGCCGACGCGCCGGCGCGGCCACGAGGCCACCAACCAGGACGTGGCGGCGAGGACCAGGAAGGCGCCGGCCAGCGGGCTGGCGAGCACGGCGGCGAGGCCGAGCGGGACGGCCAGGCGGAACCTGCGCCGGCGGGCGGCCCAGAATGCGGCGAGGGCGAGGGCCTCGCCGAGGAGGAACGGCAGCTGGCCGATGGCCACCTGGGCCAGCGTGCCGACGGCGAAGATCATGGCCCCGACCCGGGCGGGCGGTCCGAAGTGGCCGACCACCAGCCGGTCGAACGCCAGCGCCGCCAGGGTGGCGCTCAGCACCGCGGTCACCTCGACGCCGATCACGCCGGCGATGGGCGGGAAGATCACGCTGTAGCTGAGCGTCCAGTGGCCGCTGTACCACTGGCTGTCCCAGAGGGTCAGGCCGTTCCGGTGGAACAGGCCGGTCCGGTAGAGCTGGGCGGGGAGATCGACGCCGTGCCAGCCGGCGAGCACCGCAGCGGTGGCCAGCAGGGCCGCGGTCGCGGGCGCCGCGTAGCGGAGGCCGTGGGAGCGGACCGGGGCGGTGGCGCTGACGGTCGACCGCTCGGGCCCGGGCACGCTCAGGTGGGACGGGCGGCGTCCGGCGAGCCGGGACGACAGGGCGCAGGAACGCGGCAGTGCTCAGACCGGGATGACAATCTGATCCTTCTTGGTGCGCGCCAGGTAGACGACGACGGCGAGGATCGTCGCCAGGAAGATCGCGCTGGTGCCCGCCGTGCCGAGGCCGCGGCCGCCGTCCGCCGTGGGCTGTGAGAGGAAGTCGCCAATCGAGGCTCCGAGAGGGCGGGTGAGGATGTACGCCAGCCAGAAGGCGAGCACCGCGTTGAGGCGAGCGTACTTCCACGCCACGACGACCAGGGCGATGACGGCGGCGAACATGATGGCCGACTTCCAGTACCCGAGGTTGAGCTGCTCGGCCACCAGGTCACCGGCGGCCGTGCCCAGGGCGAAGGTGAAGAGGATGGCCAGCCAGTAGAAGGCCTCCCGCCTGGTCGTGTAGATGCTGTGGATCGACAGCGTGCGCTCGTTCGCGTACCAGACCGCGAACGTGATGCAGAGGGCGATGGCGAACACGACGCTCGTGACCCACAGGCTGATGCCGAAGTGGTCCGTGAGATTGTCGGTGATCAGCGTGCCCACCACGCTGATGAGGACGACGGCGAGCCAGTAGATGCCCGGCACGTACCGCTTGGCCCGGAACTGGAACACCAGCACCGCAGCCAGCAGGGCGCCCATGACGAGTGTGGTGCCGGTCAGGCCGAGCTTCAGGGTGGTGTTCAGGAAGTCCGCCGCCGTCTCGCCCACCGTGGTCGCCATGATCTTGATGATCCAGAAGTAGACGGTGACTTCCGGGACCTTGCTCATCATGGTGCGGGCCCGCGTCCGGCCGAGCTCCTGCATGCTCGCAGTGCGCGCGGGGTCAGCGGGCGAGGACAGGTGGGCCATGGCGGGACCATACGGGCGCCTTGCTGAACCGAGCCTTCGGCGAAGGTAAGCCGCAGGTAAAAAGCAACCGGTCCGGGCGCCTCCGCTCCTGCGTCCCGCTGGACGCCACGCGCGCCGGTAGGGCCGACACGTATGGTCGGCCCTACCGGCGCGGTGTGTGGCCGGGCACAGAAGGCGGCCCGGCTCAGGGAGCGGTCGGGCGCTGCCCGGCGTCCTCCTGGGCCTCGTGCGCCGCGCTCTCGGAGGCTTCGTGGGTCGCGTCCTCGTTGGAGTGGAAGGTGCCGCTGGGGGCGACGGCCGCCCCACCGCTGTCTGCCGGTGCCGTCGTGGTGCTCGTCTGGGCACTCGCCGACGTGCCGGCGAACACGGCGGCGCCGATCGCGCCACCGGTCAGCGTCGACGCCACGAGGGCAGCTGCGGCAACTGCTTTTCGCATGGGTGTCATGTTGCATCTCCTTTACGGATGACCCGATCTCTTCGGGCATACCGTGGACGATGCGCCTCCGGACTGTGGGGGATCTGTGCCGCCCCTCGCAATCGCCCCGGAGAACCGAAGCGGTCGGCTACTGGGTCACCGACGCATCGCCGGCGTCGTGGAGGGCGCCGGCGGCCGGGAGGGTGACCTCGAAGGTGGTCCCGTCCGCGGCGCCGCGCAGCCGCAGGCGACCGCCCTCCGCCTCGGTCAGCCGGCGGGCGAGCGCCAACCCGATGCCGGTACCGCCTCCTGCGGAGTGGCGGCGCTGGAACACCGTCGAGGGATCGGCGATACCGGGGCCCTGATCGGTGACCGACACGCTGACCGCGCCCCGCAGGCCGCGGGCCCGGACGCCGACGTCCCCGGCGCCATGCCGCCGGGCGTTGTCCACCAGGACGTCGAGCACGTGGGACAGCGCTGCCGCCGAGACGGTCGGCGGCGCGACGTCGTCGCCCGGGTCCACTGTGAGTCGGCGGCCGACGCCCGCGAAGCTGGCGTGCCAGCGCCGCTCGAGCGCATCGAGCACCTGGGTGAGGTCGACGGGGGCGCGCTCGGCGGCGGTGTCGCGCGCCAGGTCGAGAAGATCCTCGATCGTGGTCTCGAGGCGCTCCACGTCGCTGAGCGCCTGACTCAGGGCGTCGCGGTGGTCGGGGCGCGGGTGCGCCAGCTCGGCTTCCAGTGTGAGCCGGAGGCCGGTCACCGGCGATCGCAGCTGGTGCGACGCGTCGGCGGTGAAGGCCTGCTCGCGGGCGAACAGGGAGCTCACGCGCTCCGCCGTCCTGCTCAGGTTCAACCCGACGCTGTCGATCTCGGGGAGGCCCGTCCGCGCCGCGGTGATGGTGAAGTCGCCCTCGCCGATGCGGGCTGCGTCCCGTCCCAGGTTCTCGAGCGGACGGGTGAGCCGGCGACCGAGGGCGGCGGCGGCGATGGCGCTCAACACCAGCGCCGCGGCGGCCAGCGCCGCCAGCTGGAGCCACACCACCCGCACCCGTGAGGCGCCGGCCGAGAGGGGCTCGGCCGACCGGACGAGACCCTGCACGGTCCCGCCCACGACCCGGGGCACGGTGACGACCAGCCATCCGTCCTCCCGGGTGTCGACGACACGGTCGGTGAGGGCCTGGGACGCGGGGGACTCCAGGGTCGGCGGGCCCTTGCCGTCGATCAGGTGGCCGGCCGTGTCGTAGAGCCCGAGCTGCTGGTCGCGCTCGGGACGGGGAAGCGAGGTCAGGACGAGCCGGTTGTCCGCCACCCGGCTGGCGGCCAGCGCGGCGACCTGCGTCAGCTCCAGGCGGTCCTGGTCGCCCAGGCGGTGCTGGATGGTGAGGGCCAGCGGCACCGCGAAGAGCACCTCGGCCAGGGCGGTCACCGCGACGATGGCCAGGATGATCCGCCTGGTCACGGGCGGTTCACCGTTGCACCTCCAGCCGGTAGCCGACGCCGCGGACGGTGGTGATGCGGCTCGGTTCCCCCGGCGCCTCACCCAGCCGGCGGCGCAGGTGGGCGATGTGGACGTCCAGGGTCTTGGTGTCGCCGAACCAGTGCTCGTCCCATACGTCGGTCATGAGGACCTCCCGGTGCACGACCGACCCGGCGTCGGCGGCCAGCCGGGCCAGCAGGTCGAACTCGCGGGGTCGCAGCTCGACCTCGCGGTCGGCGAGACGGACCCGGCGCGGGCCCTTCTCGATGAGGAGGTCGCCGACCGCGACCCGGTCCTGGCTGCGGTCGCGCAGCTGGGCGCGGATCCGGGCCAGCAGCTCGGAGAGGCTGAAGGGTTTGGCGATGTAGTCGATGGCCCCGGCGTCGAGGCCGAGCACGACATCGATCTCCCCCGTGCGGGCGGTGAGGATGATCGTCCTCATCTGCGGATGGCGCTCGGAGAGCCGCCGGCAGACGTCGAGGCCGTCGCCGTCGGGCAGGCCCAGGTCGAGGAGCAGCAGGTCGGGGTCGCCGATGAGGGCGTCGGCCTCGGCTACGCTGGCCGCCCATTCGACGGCGTGTCCCTCGGCCTCGAGCGTCCGGACCAGGCCCGGCCCGATCGACGGGTCGTCCTCGACCAGCCATATCACATTCATGGCGCAGCCTCCTTGCCACGGTCGTACCACACCGTCGCGACCCTGATACCGGCCGGTGGTCGGACGACCCGGACTTTTACTGTCGGCTTACCCGCGCCGAAGGGTCGGTTCAGGGGTGGGTCCGTACCGTCCCGGGTGTGGCTCAGAACTCCATACGATCGACCGGCGTCGGATGCATCCGGTCGCACCGCGGCGCGTCGCCGGTGCGAGTCGCCGCCGCTCTCGCCTTTGTCCTCCTCGCCGCCGCATGCGGGCGCACCGGGACCACGGACGCCGTCGTTGCGGGTGACATCCCGACGGTCAGGTGTTCGTGGCCTACGCGCCGGCGGCCGGCGGGTTCGGCGTCAACGTGCCCGAAGGCTGGGCCCGCACCGAGAGCGGAGCGGTCGTGACGTTCACCGACAAGTTCAACAGCGTCCGGGTGGAGTCGACGGTCGCGACCGCGGCGCCGACCGTCCGGTCGGCCACCCGTCACGAGCTCGCGGCCATCCGGGCCGCCTCGGCCACTTCCAGCTGGGCGGGGTCACCCCGGTGACACCGTCGGGAGCACCCGCGCTGCTGCTCACCTACAAGGGCGACGGCCGCCCGACCCGGTCACGGCCAAGACGGCCCGTCTCGACGTCGAGCGGTACGAGTTCTGGAAGGACGGGCGTGAGGTGATGCTCACGCTTCCCGGGGCGATCGGCTCCCACAACGTCGACCCGTGGCGGACCATCGCCGACTCCTTCCGGTGGACGTGACTGCGGCTTCCGTCGTGTCGCAGCTCCTGGTCGCAGCCTCCGAGAGCGGCGCCGCGCTGGTGGTCAGCACCCACGATCCTCGCGTGGCCGACCGGCTCGCCCAGCGTTGGCAGATGGCGGACGGGCAGCTCCTACGCCCCGCGCTCGGCGGGGCGGACGGGTGCGACATCGTCACCCTGACCTGGCTGCGGGCGCTGGTCCGCCATCGACGGAGCCGGCTGGTGGCCGCCGCGGGTGGCGTCGCGGTCGCCGTCGCCCTGCTGGCCTCGATCGGCTCCTTCCTGGCCGCATCCCTTCGTGTGGGCCGAGGCGGCCTTCGTACTGGTGGGAGGAGTCGTCGCAGGAGCAGTGGGTGGCGTCGCCCTTTCCGAGATGCTCGTCAGCGTGCTGCAGGGGTGTCTTCGACCCGCCCCCGGCGGCGCTGGCCGTGCCTACCTCGGCGCCGCCCTCCTCGTCGCCCTCGTTGCGGGTCACCGTCTCCAGCCGGGCGGCCATCAGCGTGGCGGGACGGACGGCGATCGCCGCCCCCCGGGAGCTATGAGGGTTTCCACGGGTAGAGCAGCAACGCCGGGGTCAGGACGCGAAGTCGGGCCTGGCCGCCCGGGCGGACTCGCTGCGGCCCTTGGGGGCCTCCCAGTCCTCCTGCCGGCCGAGGGCGGTGAGGTCCAGGAAGTAGTAGGAGCCGCCGGTGGACTCGAGGCCGCGGGCGTACTGGGAGTACGTGTGGAACACCCGGTCGTCGACCTGCAGGAAGCAGCTGCGGCCCGGCATCTCGAAGGGCTGTTCGGACCCGAAGAAGTCCGTCCCCATTGCCTCGAACTCCGCCTTCGTCCGGAAGTTGTAGGCGCCGGGCGCCACCGACTCGTCGATCGTCACCCCGAAGTCGTAGTTGAAGTCGGTCCCGAACGAGGAGTACCACGGCACATCCCACCCCTTCTTGGCCCTCCACCGATCGAGCTTGGCCAGTGGCGCACGCGACACCATGGCGTAGCTCGTGTCGCGGGTGTGGAGGTGCTCGATGAAGCCGGGTGAGAGCTCGTCGGTGCCGGCGGTGCAGCTGGGGCACCCGTCCTCCCAGGTGGGGTCGAACATGAAGTGGTAGACGATCAGCTGCCGCCGACCCTCGAACAGGTCGACGAGTCCGACGGTCCCGTTGCGGCCCTCGAAGGTGTACTCCTTCGTCACCTCGACCATGGGCAGGTTCCGCCGCTCGGCGTTGAGCGCGTCCCGCTGCCGAGTCAAATCCTTCTCGACCGCCAGGAGCTCCTTGCGGGCGGCGAGCCACTCGTCGCGTGTGGCGATCCGGGGAAGGCTCATCTGGGCTCCTTGCGTCGGCGGGGGGACCGGTCAACCGGCCCTCAGACTGCTACGACGAGACCACGGCGCCAAACTGATCGCAGGACCGGTGGTGAGCGTCAGTCGAGTGCCCGGCGGGGCGAAGGTCCGGAGTTCCTCCCGGCGAGCAGCCATGCGGCGGCGATGGCGACAGAGGGCAGGGCCACGGCGACGAGCAGCAGGTGGAGGATCGGCGGCGACGGCATCGATCCGGAACAGCTCGGCGTCGACGACCAGGGCCAGGGCGACGTCATCCTCGGGGGCATCGGCCTTGACCGACGTATCCCTATGGCGTCAAGTGACCGGGTCGGGCGCAAGATCGGCGCCGAGATTGGAGGAGGTGCCAGAAGGGAACCGTGGTTGGAGAGTGATGTTTCCCACGAGGAGAGTCCATGCCAAACGACCAGAGCTCTGTCCTGATGCCCACCGACGTCTCGAGCAGGGTCGGGTTCTTCGACCGGTTCGCGGGCGGAGCGTCGATGGTCGCCAGTCGGGCGACGTTCTTCGCGTTCTGCGTGCTCCTCATCGTCCTCTGGGCGCCCTCCATCCTGCTCTTGCGCAACGTCGACACGTGGCAGCTGATCATCAATACCGCCACCACCATCATCACCTTCCTGATGGTCGCCCTCCTGCAGAACAGCCAGACCCGCAGCGACCAGGCCGTCCAGCACAAGCTCAACGCCCTCGCCGACGGGCTGGCCGATCTGATGGCCCACGTTGCCGAGAGCGGGCGTGACCGTGACCTTTCGAAGGACCTGAAGGAGCTCCGGGCCGCCGTCGGCCTGGAGGACCGCGAGAGCACCACGAAGAACGCCGGCGACTCCTCCGGCGGTCGGAACGGCTCGGCCAACGCATCGGCACGCCGCGGGTGATCGAAGATCAGCACCGCGGCGAGGGCCCTCGCGTGCCGAACCGATCTGGCTGGCGGGCAGGAGGTCCACCGGGAGCGTCCTACCGAACCGCTCGACGGTTGTAGGAAGAGCGGGCCCGCAGGTAGCCGAACGTACCGATGGCGATGCACCAGGCGATGGCGACGATGGCGCTGTGACCGATGTGCGTGCCCATCATCAGGCCGCGCACGGTCTCGATCATCGGAGTGAACGGCTGGTGGGCGCTGAACCAGCGCAGGCCGACCGGCATCGTGTCCGAGGGCACGAACCCGCTCCCGAAGAACGGCAGGAGTAACAGCGGCATCGGGCTGTTGCTCGCCGTCTCGACGCTCTTCGCCCTCAGACCCAGCGCGACGGTCAGCCACGTCAGCGCCAGCGCGATCAACGCCAGCATGCCGATCGCCCCCAGCCATTGCAGCGGCCCCGCCGTCGGGCGGAAGCCGATCGCCACCGCCACGCCGAGGACGATCGCCACGCACCCCATCGTCTGAATCATGGCGCCCACGACGTGTCCCGTCAGCACCGCGGCCCGCGAGATGGCCATCGTGCGGAAGCGGTCGATGATCCCCTCCGTCATGTCCATCGCGACCGAGATCGCCGTGCCCTGGGCCACCGCCGCCACCGCGATCATCAGAATCCCCGGCACCACATAGGCGAGGTACTGCGCCCGACCCCCGGCGAAACCGCCGAGCCCCGCGCCCATCGTGCCGCCCAGCACATAGACGAACAGCAACAGGAAAACGACGGGCATCCCGATCAGCATCAACGTCAAAGACGGATAGCGCTGCATGTGGCGCAGGTTGCGCCGCAGCATCGTCGCCGAGTCCTTCACGGCATACGTCAGCGTGGTCATCGTCCGGCTCCTTCCAGGTCGGCCTGCCCGGTGAGGGAAAAGAACACGTCATCCAGATCGGGCGTGCAGATCGACAACGTCTCGACCTCGATCGACTCGTCCAGGTTGTTCAGCAGTGCCCGCAACGACCGGGCACCACCGTCGCTCGGGACCTGCAGCGTCAGCGCCTCGTCGTCTCTCGTCGCGGCCGCCAGCCGGCTCGCCGCGGCGTCGAGGGCGGCCGGGTCGGCGAACTGCAACAGCACATGCCCACCGGGGATGCGCCGCTTGAGCTCGGCCGGCGTCCCCTCGGCCACGATTCGGCTCTTGTCCAACAACGCGATCCGATCGGCCAACTCATCGGCCTCCTCCAGGTACTGCGTCGTCAGGAAGATCGTCACCCCGTCGGCCACCAGGCCCCGCACGATGTTCCACATGACATGGCGGCTGCGCGGATCGAGCCCCGTGGTCGGCTCGTCCAGGAAGATGATCCGCGGATCGCCCACCAACGTCATGGCCAGGTCGAGCCGTCGGCGCATGCCACCCGAATACGTCGCCGGCGTCTTCCTCGCGGCGTCGACCAGCTCGAACCGTTCCAGCAGTTCAGCGACCCGGCGCTCGCCTTCACCGCGACTCAGATGGCGCAGCTTGGCCATCAGAATCAGGTTCTCGACGCCCGTCAGCAAGTTGTCGACTGCGGAGAACTGGCCGGTCACCCCGATCACCGAGCGCACCCCGTCGGGGTCGCTTGTCAGGTCGTGGCCCCCGACGAGCGCCTCTCCCTCATCGGCGGGTATCAGTGTCGACAGGATCTGCACCATCGTCGTCTTGCCGGCGCCGTTCGGGCCCAACAGCGCAAAGATCGTCCCCTCGGGAACGGTGAGGTCGACGCCATCGAGCACGACCTCGTCGCCGTAGGACTTATGGATGCCGGCCGCGGTGATCGCCGCGGTGTTGCTCGCTCTGCTGTTCGAGAGAGTGGTCATGTCGCCCCTCACTTCGCCCGGGACGACGCGCCCGCCACCGCTCGGTGGATGACGATGTCGCCAAAGGACGAGCGGGCCCGGACCTGGACGGTCCCGTCGCACTCATCGGGGCCATCGGCATCGTCCAGGCTGTTGCGCACCGAGCCGAACCGGGTGCTCAGGTCCAACCACGCCGCCACCCCCGGGACGATGCCCACCTCGAGCTCGCCGGCCGCAGTTTCGACCACCACCTCGCCCCGCCCGACATCGGACACCCGCACATCACCGTTCGCGGTTCGGGCGGCGACCCCTGCTCCGGCGTGGCCGATCAGCACGTTGCCGTTGGACGACTTGGCCCGCACATCGCCGGCCACCCGATCCAACTGGGTGCTGCCGTTCGAGTTCTTCACGGCCGCAGTGCCCTCGATCTCGCCGAGACGGATGTCGCCCGACGAGGTGGACACGTCGGCGTTGCCCGCGACCCGGTCCACCGTCACGTTGCCGAACGACGTCCTGGCTCGCAGATCGGCCGTCTGGTCGAGCCGGACGCTGCCCATCGACGTCTTCACCGTGGTGGTCCCCAGCTCGCCCTCGGCGTGGAAGTCGCCCATCGGCGACGTGCCGTCGAGCGCCGAACCCGTCGGCACCTCGAGGGTGACGACCACCGTCTGACTCCGGCCGAAGGGACTCCAATTCCTCGGCGACGTGACGGACAACCGCCCGCCGGAATAGTCGACCACGGTCTGCTCGGCGGCCCTCACGTCGGACGACTTGGACGGATCCATCGGTCCTACCGTGACGACGGTGTCGGTGCGGTCGCTCGCGGTGATGTGGGTGTTGCCGACGACGTCGATGGTGATCGAGATCGGGTCGGGGGATTCGAATGTGGGCATGGGGGTCCTCCTCGAAGGGTGAAGGATGTGTCGGGCGGTGCGCCGCTCAGCGGGCCCAGCCGGTGAAGCTCTGGCCGCCGAGCGGGCTCGACCTCCCACTGCGTTGGTGCGGGCCGGTCGCCCCGACTGCGGCGGCGACGGTGCGCACCAACCATGAGTTGACCGACAGGCCGTCGCGCCCGGCGGCCTCCTCGATCCGGATCTTGAGCTGCTCGGGCAGGCGCAGCGTGATGCGCGACGGACCGGTGTCGTCGCCATCAGTGGCCGGCGCCCCGACGTTGCTGGGCGGCGGAGTGACGGCGCCAGTCGGACCGCTCTCGGGCGCATGATCGACCGGCGGTGGCGTCACGACGAACTCGGGGTCGCGGCCACGCAGGCGTACGTCGACCGAGCCGGGCGCCAGATCGAGCGTGATCTCGGCCGCGGCCGCCGAGATCGCATCCAGCAGGACCAGACGGGCCGCCGATTCGAGCGCGGCGGTGAGCCGGCGGGCGACGACCCGAGCGTCGTCGCCGCCGGCTTCGGCGGCCAGATCGAGCTGGCGCCGCAATTCGTCGACGTGCTGCGTCAAGTCCATAACGTCATAGTGACGTCATGACGACGTCGTGTCAAGCGCGGAGATGTCACTATGACGTCGACGCCGAGCGCAGGTACGGGTCGTGCCGCAGCGTCCGTCGGACCGTCACCGACAAGGCGAGCGTCCGTATGGGCCATCGGTCAACGGCACGCGCCGCGTGGTTGCGCAGCCGATAGACGCGTCGTTAGCTCGTGTTCAGCTCCTCGGCGAGCATCACGATGATGCCGCTGGGGCCGCGTACATAGGTGAGCTTGTAGACGTCTCCGTAGGTGGCCACGCCGCGCAGCGGGTGGCAGCCGTGCCTCGCGGCGATCTCGAGGGCCTCGTCGATGTCGTCGACCGAGAAGGCGACGCGGTGCATGCCGATCTCGTTGGGCCGTGTGGGCTCCGTCTCGATCGCGTCGGGGTGGA
>JALYYN010000124.1 GCA_030946525.1 Actinomycetota bacterium
GGCACACCGAGAGGCTATCGTCGTCCGGCAGTCCTGGGTCGGTGCCCGAGTGGCCAAAGGGAGCTGACTGTAAATCAGCCGGCACAGCCTACGGAGGTTCGAATCCTTCCCGGCCCACCAGGAACGAAAGGTGCAGGTCAGCGGGGGTGCCCGCTCCTGCCCCGTGACCCAGAGGATCACCGGCCAGAGCGTCGGGGGCGGGCCCCAGGACGTGTACCTCGCCGCCGCCCGGTTCCAGGCCGTCGGCGGGGGTTCGTCCCGGACGGCCAAGGTGCTCCTGGCCGGAGCCGTCGGGCTGCTCCTCGTCGGCGTCGCCGTGCTCCTGGCGGCCTTGGCGACCAGGCGTCGCACCGTCCCACAGTCGCTCGGGACCACGTCCGCCCGGGGACGCCCGGGCGAGGGTCAGCTGAAGGGCAGTGGGGCCAACATGAGGTAGGTCCGGCGAGGGAGCGCCCTGGCCTACCTCAGAGGAGACGTTGCATCAGCACCACGTCCAGCCAGTGGCCGAACTTACGACCGACCTCGCGCTCCACGCCGACGAGCTCGAAACCGCATGCCCGGTGGAGGCCGATCGACGCCTCGTGGCCTCCGACGATCCGGGCCATGACGGCATGGAAGCCGTGCAGTGTGCCCAGGGTGACCAGTTCGGACAGGATCGCCCGGCCGCAGCCGGTCCCCTGGCGGTCCCGACGGACGTAGACGGAGTCCTCGACCGTCGTGGCGTAGGCGGGGCGGCTGCGGTAGGGAGCCAACGAACCGAATCCCGACACCTCGCCCCCGACGTCGGCCACGACCGCCGGGTGCACGCCGTCGTGCTGCGCCAGCCACGCCCGCTGATCGGCGAGCGAGCGGGGGACCAGATCGAAGGTCACCGTCGACTCGGTGACCTCGAGGTTGTAGATGGAACGGATGGCCTCGGCGTCCTGCGCCCGGGCCAACCGGACGGCGACCCCGGACCGGCTGACTATCATCGGACGGATTGCCCCCTTAGCTCAGTCGGCAGAGCACAGCCATGGTAAGGCTGGTGTCATCGGTTCGATTCCGATAGGGGGCTCGCAGCAACCCGTAGACCTCCACCCTGGCGGCGTAGCTCAGTTGGTAAGAGCACTCGGCTCATAATCGAGGGGTCGGCGGTTCGAGTCTGCCCGCCGCTACCGGAACCCGAAACTCAAGAACCAGACGAAGAGGACAGAGATGGCCAAGCAGAAGTTCGACCGAAACAAGCCGCACCTCAACGTGGGGACCATGGGTCACATCGACCATGGCAAGACCACCCTCACCGCGGCCATCACCAAGGTGCTGCACGACCAGAACCCCAAGAACAACTTCACCGCCTTCGACCAGATCGACAAGGCGCCGGAGGAGAAGGCCCGGGGCATCACCATCTCCATCGCCCACGTGGAGTACGAGACGGCCAAGCGCCACTACGCCCACGTCGACATGCCCGGCCACGCCGACTACATCAAGAACATGATCACCGGCGCCGCCCAGATCGACGGGGCCATCCTCGTCGTCTCCGCCGCGGACGGCCCCATGCCCCAGACCCGTGAGCACGTCCTGCTGGCCCGCCAGGTGGGCGTGCCCTACATCGTCGTGGCCCTGAACAAGGCCGATGCGGTCGACGACGAGGAGCTGCTGGACCTCGTCGACCTCGAGGTGCGGGAGCTGCTCAACGAATACGAGTTCCCCGGCGACGACACCCCCGTCATCAGAGTCTCCGCCCTCAAGGCCCTGGAGGGCGACGAGGCCTGGAGCGCCAAGATCCTCGAGCTCATGGATGCGGTGGACTCCTACATCCCCGAGCCCGTCCGGGACATCGAGAAGCCCTTCCTCATGCCCATCGAGGACGTCTTCACCATCACCGGGCGGGGCACGGTTGTCACCGGCAAGGTGGAGCAGGGCATCGTCAAGGTCGGCGACCAGGTCGAGATCGTGGGCATCAAGGACACCCAGACCACGGTCTGCACCGGGGTGGAGATGTTCAAGAAGCTCCTCGACCAGGGCCAGGCCGGCGACAACGTGGGCGTGCTGCTGCGGGGGACCAAGAAGGAAGACGTCTCCCGGGGCCAGGTGCTCTGCAAGCCCAAGAGCATCACCCCCCATACCACCTTCGAGGCCAACGTCTACGTGCTGAAGAAGGAGGAGGGTGGGCGCCACAGCCCCTTCTTCCAGAACTACCGCCCCCAGTTCTACTTCCGCACCACCGACGTCACCGGCCAGATCACCCTGCCCGAGGGCACCGAGATGGTCATGCCCGGCGACAACATCACCCTCAACGTCGAGCTGATCAACCCCATCGCCATGGACGAGGGCCTGCGCTTCGCCATCCGTGAGGGTGGCAGGACCGTGGGCGCCGGCCGCGTCACGAAGATTCTCAAGTAACTTCGACCTGAAGTGAGAGGCTGACCAGCAGTGGCTCAGAAGATCCGGATCCGGCTCAAGGCGTACGACCACGAGATCGTCGATCAGTCGACGAAGAAGATCGTGGAGACGGTCCTGCGCACCGCAGCGACGGTCCGTGGCCCGGTGCCGCTGCCCACCGAGAAGCACCGCTACACGGTGATCCGGTCGCCCCACAAGGACAAGGACTCCCGCGAGCACTTCGAGATGCGGATCCACAAGCGCCTGCTCGACATCCTCGAGCCCAGCCCGAAGACGGTGGACTCCCTGCAGCGCCTCGACCTGCCCGCCGGCGTCGACATCGAGATCAAGATCCAACAGGTGTGAGGGAGGGCCCCTCCGGGGGCCCTCTCCCGAACCGCTATACTCCTAAGGTTCGGAGGAGCCTGTGCTCCTCACGCCCCCACGACGTCCCCGGTCGCCGACCCGCTCGGTACACCGGGGCACAACCAGACGCTCCGCCGGGAGATAGCTGCGTGTCGCGCAGCCAGGACCCGTGCGGAGTTTCCGCGTACGAGACTCCGCTCCCCACTCAGGACAGACACGAGGCCATGGCAAAGAAGGCAATTGTCGGCGAGAAGGTCGGGATGACACAGATCTGGGACGACCAGAACCGTGCCATCCCGGTCACCCTCGTTCGGGTTGCGCCGTGCCGGGTGGTGCAGGTCAAGACCCCCGAGAAGGACGGGTACAGCGCAGTACAGGTCACCTTCGGCGCCCAACGCCCTTCCCGCCTGAACAAGCCGGAGGCGGGTCACTTCGCCAAGGCGGGGGTCGACCCCGGCACCCGCCTGGTCGAGTTGCGGGTCGACGACGCCGGGGAGTACAGCGTCGGCCAGGAGATCACCGCCACGATCATGAGCGCAGGCGAGAAGGTCGACGTCACCGGCGTCAGCAAGGGCAAGGGCTTCGCCGGCGTCATGAAGCGCCACAACTTCAAAGGCCTCGGCGCCGGGCACGGCGTCCACAAGAAGCACCGGTCGCCCGGCGCCATCGGCGCCTGCGCCACCCCGGCCCGGGTGTTCAAGGGCACGCGCATGGCCGGTCGCATGGGCCACCAGCAGGTGACCACGCTGAACCTCGAGGTCGTACAGGCCGACGCCGATCGCCAGCTGATCCTGCTCAAGGGCGCGGTGCCCGGGCCGCGAGGCGGGCTCGTGCTCATCCGTGACGCCGTGCGCGGGAACAACCATTCTGGCAGTTCGGGCTCAGCCACTTCGGGCTCCGCCAACGGGCAGGGGGTGGGCTGACATGGCCTCCGTCGACGTCCGCAGCGCCTCCGGTGAAGCCGCCGGAACCGTGGAGCTCCCCGACGACCTCTTCGGCATCACGCCGAACGTCCCGGTGATGCACCAGGTCGTCACCGCCCAGCTGGCCGGTATCCGCTCCGGTGACCACAGCACCCTGACCCGCGCCGAGGTCCGGGGCGGCGGGCGCAAGCCCTGGCGCCAGAAGGGCTCCGGCCGGGCTCGTCAGGGCTCGACCCGGGCGCCGAACTGGCGCGGCGGTGGCATCGCCTTCGGCCCCAAGCCCCGCAACTACGCCCAGCGCACCCCCAAGAAGATGGTGGCTCTGGCCCTGCGCTCGGCCCTGTCCGACCGGGCCGCCGACGGCAAGGTCGTCGTCGTCGACGCCTGGAACATCACCGCACCGAAGACCAGGGACGGCAAGGCCGCCCTCGCCGCCCTCGGCGTGTCCGGCCGGGTCCTCGTGGTACTGGCTCGGGAGGACGAGGCGGCGGCCAAGTCGTTCCGCAACCTGCCCAAGGTCCACCTGATCCTGCCGTCGGAGCTCAACGCCTACGACGTGCTGTGCTGCGACTGGATCGTCTTCACCCGCGACACGCTGCCCACCGGCAAGGGCGCCTCGGCGGAACCTGCTCCCGCTGCCGATCAGCCCGCTGCCGATACGGAGGAGTCCGCCTGATGGATCCCCGGAGCGTCATCATCCGCCCGGTCGTCAGCGAGAAGTCCTACGGGCTGCTCGAGGACGGCGTCTACACCTTCGTCGTCGACCCCCGCGCCACCAAGATCCAGATCCACGACGCCGTCGAGACCATCTTCAGCGTCCAGGTCGTCAAGGTGAACACCCTCAACCGCAAGGGCAAGCGTAAGCGCAACCGGAAGTCGGCGACCTTCGGCAGTCGCCCCGACAGTAAGCGCGCCATCGTCACCCTGGCGCCCGGCGCCCGCATCGACCTCTTCGAGAGCTGAGGGACTCCTTTCCATGCCCCTTCGCAAGCGCAAGCCCACCAGTGCCGGCCGGCGGTTCCAGACCGTCTCCGACTTCTCCGACATCACCACGGACACGCCCGAGAAGACCCTTCTCGCGCCGCTCCCCAAGTCCGGTGGGCGCAACAGCTACGGCCGCAAGACGGCCCGCCATCGCGGTGGCGGCCACAAGCGCCAGTACCGCATGATCGACTTCAAGCGGGACAAGGACGGCGTGCCGGCCAAGGTCGCGTCCATCGAGCACGACCCCAACCGCAACGCCCGTATCGCCCTGCTGCACTACTCCGACGGTGAGAAGCGCTACATCCTCGCCCCGGCCAAGATCCGTGTCGGCGACCAGCTCGAAAGTGGCCAGAAGGCCGACATCCGGGCCGGTAACGCCCTGCCGCTGCGCTACATCCCCGTGGGCACGACCGTGCACAACGTGGAGCTGAAGGTGGGCGCCGGCGGGAAGATGGGCCGGGGCGCCGGTTCCAGCATCCAGCTCGTGGCCAAGGAGGGCGACTTCGCCACCCTGCGCCTGCCCAGCACCGAGATGCGCCGGGTGCCGATCGACTGCCGGGCCACCATCGGCGAGGTCGGCAACGCCGAGGCCGAGCTGATCTCGATCGGCAAGGCCGGCCGGAACCGCTGGAAGGGCGTTCGGCCCCAGACCCGCGGTGTGGCCATGAACCCCGTCGACCACCCCCTGGGTGGGGGCGAGGGCAAGACCTCGGGTGGTCGCCACCCGGTGTCGCCGTGGGGCCAGCCCGAGGGCCGCACCCGCAACACCAACAAGCCGTCCCAGAAACTGATCATCCGCCGCCGCCGGACGCGCGGCTCGCGCCGATGAAGAAGATGACGAAGGGGTTCACGTGGCTCGCAGCCTGAAGAAGGGGCCGTTCATCGACGACCACCTGTTGAGGAAGGTCGACGCCCTCAACGCCAAGGGCGAGAAGCGGGTCATCAAGACGTGGTCCCGCCGCTCGACGGTCATCCCCGACATGGTCGGCCACACCATCGCGGTGCACGACGGTCGCAAGCACGTGCCGGTGTACATCACCGAGTCCATGGTCGGCCACAAGCTGGGCGAGTTCGCCCTCACCCGCACCTTCCGGTTCCACGCCGGGCAGGAGCGGGCGGGGAGGAGGTAGCGCGTGCCCGGTCCCAAGTTGAACGAGGCGCCCGTCCTCCGGCGCCGCCCCGAGTCGAGGTCGCAGGCCATCAGGACACCCGTCCTCTCCGCCCGCGCCACGGCCAAGTACGTCCGGGTGTCGCCCTACAAGGTGCGGCAGGTCCTCGACCTCGTGCGGGGCTTTCCCGCCGACCGTGCCGAGGAGATCCTGCGGTTCTGCGAGCGTGACGCGGCCACCGTCGTCGGCAAGCTGCTGGCCTCGGCCGTGGCCAACGCCGAGCACGACCACGCTCTCGTGGGCGACGAGCTGTTCGTTTCCGCCTGCTTCGCCGACGAGGGACCGACCCTCAAGCGCTGGCGCCCCCGGGCCCGCGGCCGGGCGACCCGCATCCGCAAGCGCACCTGCCACGTCACGCTGATCGTCTCCCGCCTGCCCGACCGGGAGTTACAGGTCCGCCGGGCCCGCCAGGCCCAGGGCGTGGTGGGCGACCGCCGCCGCCGTCGTAGCGGCGCCACCGAGCCCGCCGAGCGGGGCCGGCCCACCCGCCGCCGTCCCGAGGACCGGGCCACCGCCGCCCTCGGCGGCACCCCGGCCACCGAGGCCGACGAGCAGCCCGTCACCGCAGAACCCGTCACTGCAGAGCCCGTCGCTCCGGAGGCGGCCGTCG
The DNA here is from genome assembly GCA_030946525.1 of Actinomycetota bacterium. Taxonomy (GTDB): domain Bacteria; phylum Actinomycetota; class Acidimicrobiia; order Acidimicrobiales; family AC-14; genus CADCTB01. Next base: position 6,414 of record JALYYN010000124.1, read on the forward strand.
AGGACGCGCCGGCGACGGTGGCGGAGACCGGCGCCGCCGACGGCGACACCGCCACCGAGGCTCCGGACGAGTCGCAGAAGGAGATCGAGTAGTCATGGGCCAGAAGGTCAACCCCTACGGGTTCCGCCTCGGCGTCACCACGGACTGGAAGTCCCGGTGGTTCAGCGACCGCGAGTACAAGGCGTACCTGATCGAGGACTGGCAGATCCGGGACTACCTGATGAAGCAGCTGCCCCACGCCGCCATCAGCCGCATCGAGATCGAGCGCACGCGTGACCGCCTCCGGGTCGACGTCCACACCGCCCGACCGGGCATCGTCATCGGCCGCCGCGGCGCCGAGGCCGACCGCCTCCGCGCCGACCTGGCCAAGATGAGCGGCAACCCGAAGATCCAGCTCAACATCCAGGAGATCAAGCAGCCCGAGCTCGACGCCGCCCTGATCGCCCAGGGCGTGGCCGATCAGCTGGCCGGCCGGGTCAGCTTCCGCCGGGCCATGAAGCGAGCGGTCCAGACGGCACAGAAGGCCGGCGCCCTCGGCATCCGGGTCCAGTGCTCGGGCCGCCTCGGCGGTTCGGAAATGGCCCGCAGCGAGTGGTACCGCGAGGGCCGGGTCCCGCTGCACACCCTCCGCTCCGACATCGACTACGGCTTCCGTGAGGCCCGCACGACGTTCGGTCGCATCGGCGTGAAGACCTGGATCTACAAGGGCGACATCCTGCCTTACAAGACCTCCACGGAGGACAAGATCGTCCGTGAGGCGGCC
>JALYYN010000168.1 GCA_030946525.1 Actinomycetota bacterium
GTACGAGACCGGCGAAGGCCCGTGCGTCGACGCCATTCGCGACCACGAGGTCTTCCGGACCGGTGATTTGGGTCATGAGACGCGCTGGCCGGCGTTCTCGGCGCGGGCCCAGCGGGAGACCGGCGTGACCAGCATGATGGGTTTCCGGCTGTTCGTCGCCGGCGACACCCTCGGCGCGCTGAACCTGTTCTCCAAGGCCCCTGACGCGTTCGACGACGCCGCCAGTGCCGCCGGCTCGGTGTTCGCGGCCCACGCCGCCATCGCCCTGTCCACCGCCCTTCACGACGAGCAGATGAACCAGGCGCTCGAGTCGCGCGACATCATCGGCCAGGCCAAGGGGATCCTGATGGCCAAGGAGGGTGTGACCGCCGATGAGGCCTTCGACATGCTGCGCCGGGCGTCCCAGCGGCTCAACCTGAAGCTGCGGAAGGTCGCCGAGGACATCACCCGGACGGGCGTGACCCCTCGGTCAGCCCCGTCCTCGCCTCCGCCGGGGGCTCCGGAGGGCGACCAGCCCGGCGGCTGACGCGGCCGGGTTGCATCGCCCTTCGGTCGCCCCCGTCAGCTCGCCGGCTTGGCCACCTTGGCCGAGCCCTTCACCGGGCCCTGCCCCCCGGTGTCGATGCCGCAGACCAGCACCCGGCGGCCGTCCTTCCACGCCGACTCCTGGGGCACGATCTCGAAGTCCTTGTACTTGGACTGCTCGAGCGGCGTGCCGATGTAGTCGGTGAGGGGCTGCCCGAGGCAGGCGTCGGCCGCGAACTGCACGAGCGCGTCCTTTCCGGGATAGGCGTCCTTCGGCCCGGCGGGGTGGGTGACCAGGAGGAACACCTCGGAGTCATGGCTCTTGGCGCACGACTTCACCGTGATGCCCCGGACCTGGTTGCTCTTGGACGAGTCGAAGCACTCCCCGACCTTGAGCTTCGAGTAGTCGGTGCCGTTGTTGCGGGCGAGGAGGGCCACCGCGCCCACGGCCAGCAGGGCGAGCACGACCACGCCGGCGACGATCCGCAGGAGGGTACCCGACCGGGAGCGGCCGGAGCCGCCCGAGCGGTCCCGCTTCGGCTTGTCCACCTTGGGCGGCGGTGGCGTCCACGGTGGCGGCTCGGTCACCTGCGTCGCGGTGGCGTCCGCGCCCGGCGGCGGTGTCGGCAGTGGCGTCGTCGTGGTCGTGGCCGGTGCGGGCGGCGACGGGGGCGGGAACCGGCGGACCACGGTTCGGGGGCCCTTCGGGGGCTCGGCCCCCGGGACGGAGAGCACGTCGAGGGCGTCGGGGATGCGGTCCGGCGCCGGCTCGTCGTCCAGCGGCTGGTCCTCGGCGCTCCATTCGGGCTCGGGCTCGGGCGCGGAAAGGCGGAGGCCGCGCCGCCGGGGGCCGATCAGGACCTCGGACGCAGGCTCGGCCTCCACGGGCGCCTCGTCGCCGACGGGCGGCGCCACGTCCAGGGGCGGATCGGGGTCGGGGACGACGGGTGGGGCGGGCGCGACGGGCGCGAGGGGCGCCGACGGCCAGGTCGGGCGGACCGGGGCGGGAGCCGACGGGTAGCCGGTGTCGTACACCGAGCGCGCCCCGGCCGCCATCTCCTGCTCCCGGATGCCGGCGGCGGCCGAGCGCAGGAGGGCCCGCGCCCGGTTCGACGGGTCCTCCGCCGGCGGGGGCGGAGGAGGAGCCGGGTCGTCGGCGAAGGTGCGTTCGGCGGCCAGCCGGCTGCCGGCGAACCTGGGCGGACGCGCCGCGCCGGACTCCGACCGGGGCGGTGTCGCACCGGTGCGTCGGGTGATGGCCTGGCGGGCGGGCGCCTTCCTCGCCAGGTCGGCCGCCCGGACCTTCGGCGCCGCCTTGGCCGGGCCGGCCTTGGACACCGCCGCCGACCTGGCGGCGGTCGCCTTCCGGGCCACGGCCTTGGCCGGAGGCGCGGCGACGGGGGCGGCCTTCCCGGTCGCCGCCTTCCCGGTCGCCGACCTCTTGGCCGCAGCGACGGCCTTCTTCATGGGTGTGGCGTCGGCCTTCCGCACCGGACCCCCGGCCGTGACCCCGCGCCTCCGCCCGGCCCCGCCGCCCGCCACTGCATCGTCGTCTGCCATCTCCTCCTCCCGACCCGGGGCCGGCCTCCCCGCCTCGTCGCACCCCAGCATACGGTTGCGTGCCCGGTGCCCCGCGTGCGAGGGAGAATGGGCCACCAGAGAGGAGACCGCCATCACCCTCACCGCCACCACCCCGGTCGAGTTCGCCGAGAGCGTGTACGCCAGCCTGCCGGATCGCGTCGCGGCCGGACGGAGCCTCCTGGGCCGGCCGCTGACGTTGGCGGAGAAGATCCTGGTCTCCCATCTGGCCGGCGCCGGTGGCCCTCCGCCCCAGCGCGGCCGCTCCTACGTCGAGCTGTGCCCCGACCGGGTGGCCATGCAGGACGCCACCGCCCAGATGGCCCTGCTCCAGTTCATGACCGCCGGGCTGCCGACGGTGCAGGTGCCGACGACCGTCCATTGCGACCACCTGATCCAGGCCCGTGACGGGGCCGACGCCGACCTGGCCGTGGCCGAGGACGTCAACCGCGAGGTCTACGACTTCCTGTGCACCGCCTCGAACCGCTACGGCATCGGGTTCTGGGCGCCGGGCGCCGGCATCATCCACCAGGTGGTGCTGGAGCGCTACGCGTTCCCCGGCGCGATGATGGTCGGCACCGACAGCCACACGCCCAACGCCGGCGGCCTGGCCACGCTGGCCATCGGTGTCGGAGGGGCCGACGCCGTCGACGTGATGACCGGCGGCACCCTCGGCCTGCGCTGGCCCCGGCTCATCGGCGTCCACCTCACCGGTGCCCTGTCGGGCTGGGCGTCGCCCAAGGACGTCATCCTGAGAGTCGCCCAGATCCTGACCGTGCGGGGCGGCACCGGGGCGATCGTCGAGTACTTCGGCCCCGGCACGTCCGCCATCAGCTGCACCGGCAAGGCGACGATCTGCAACATGGGCGCCGAGATCGGGGCGACCACGTCGATCTTCCCCTACGACCACCGCTCGCGGGCCTACCTGGAGGCCGGCGGCCGGGCCGCCCTGGCCGACGCGGCCGATGCGGTGTCGGGGCATCTCCGCCCCGACGACGAGATCCTCGCCGACCCCGGTTCCTTCTTCGACGAGATCGTCGAGATCGACCTGTCCGCGCTCGAGCCCCACGTCGTCGGGCCCCACACGCCCGACCTGGCCCGGCCGGTGTCGGCGCTGGGAGCCGAGGCCCGGACCGAGGGGTGGCCGCTGCAGCTGTCCCAGGCCCTGGTCGGCTCGTGCACGAACTCCTCCTACGAGGACATCAGTCGCGCCGCCAGCGTCGCCCGGCAGGCGACTGCACGCGGCCTGCGGACCCGCACGCCGCTGCTGGTGACACCCGGCTCCGAGACGGTGCGGGCCACGGTGGAGCGCGACGGCCTCCTGGCCGACCTGGAGGCGATCGGCGCCACCGTCCTCGCCAACGCCTGCGGGCCCTGCATCGGGCAGTGGGCCCGCTCGGACATCACCGCGGGCGAGCGCAACTCGATCATCACGTCGTTCAACCGCAACTTCCCGAAGCGCAATGACGGCAACGCCGAGACCCTGGCCTTCATCGCCTCTCCCGAGACCACCGTCGCGTACGCCCTGGCCGGCACCCTGGACTTCGATCCGCTGACCGACCCGCTGGGCGCCGGCCCGCTGGACGAGCCGGAGGGCACGGAGCTGCCACCGGGCGGGTTCACCACCGGCGACGAGGGCTTCGTCGCTCCCGCCGAGGGGGCGGTGGTCGACGTGGTGATCGACCCCGCCAGCCAGCGCCTCCAGCGCCTCGATCCCTTCCCCCCCACGACGGACGACGTCCTGCCCGAGCTGCGTGTCCTGCTCAAGGCCCGCGGCAAGTGCACGACCGACCACATCTCAGCGGCGGGGAAGTGGCTGCGTTACCGGGGCCACCTCGAGAACATCAGCGGCAACCTGTTCCTCTCCGCCACCAACGCCTTCACCGGCGCGTCGGGGGTGGGCTGGTGCGCGGTGCACGAGGCCCAGGAGCCCTACCCCGACGTCGCCCGCCACTATAAGGACGCCGGTTTGCACTGGGTGGCCATCGGCGACGAGAACTACGGCGAGGGCTCGTCCCGGGAGCACGCGGCCATGGAGCCGAGGTTCATGGGGGGCCAGGCCGTGATCGTGCGCTCCTTCGCCCGCATCGCCGAGACCAACCTGAAGAAGCAGGGCGTGCTGCCCCTCGTCTTCGCCGATCCTGCGACCTACGACGAGATCGGCGAGCGCGACCGCATCTCCATCCTGGGCCTCTCCGCCCTAGCCCCCGACCGCCCCGTCGTCTGCCGGATCCACCGTGGCGACGGCTCCACGCTCGACTTCGACTGCACCCACACCCTCTCCGAGGAGCACATCGCCTGGTTCCGGGCCGGCAGCGCCCTCAACCTGATCCGCCGCCGCTTCGAAGGCCGGGGACCCGCCGCCGGGGCCTGAGGCGGGGCGGAAGCGGAACCACCCCCAGAACGCGAACGAGAAGACGGCGAAGCCGGCGAACATCCCGATCACCAGGTACGGCGGTGAGACGGAGCTGTCCGAGACGTACCCGCTGCCCGGCCGCAACAGGATGTGCACGAAGGCCAGGAGGGTCAGGGCGTAGAGCACCGCCCACCCCTTCCGGCTCCAGCCCACGATCTTGGCCCCCTCCAGCAGCCGGAGCGGCAGCAGGGCGATGACGAGGGTGTCGAGGGCGGTCCAGAAGATCCCGCCGAGGACGTTCTCGGCCATGATCGACCCGAGGCCGGTCCCGGTGGCACGGGATGCCGCGGCCACGGGCTGCAGGGCCAGCCACGCCACCACGCTCAGGGCGAGGAGGCCGGCGGCGGAGCGGGCCGCGATCCGTCCCGACTCGTCGCGGGCCAGGGTGCGGCCGAGGGCCAGGCCGCCGACCAGGCCGTAGAAGTAGCCGGGCTGGAAATGGACCGCCCGGGACAGGACCACGCAGGCCACCGCGATGACCATCGAACCCGGCAGGACGATGGCCCGGGCCGCCTCGCCGTACCGGCGCCGGACGTGCACGACCTCGGGGAGGTCGGCGGCGAGCACGACGATGCCCGTCGCCATGCTCAACCCGAGGGCGCCGGCCGCGGTGGCGGCGTCGAGCCCGCTGCCGGTCTGCATGGCGAACCACAGGGGTCCGCTCAGCACGAGGAACAGCGCCAGCAGGGCGCCGTGGTGCCGGCCGCCTCCGACCGGGCGGGGCTTCAGGTGGAACCACCCCCGGACCTCGTCGTAGTGCTCCTCGAGGGTGGTGTTGAACAGCTCGGCCGGGAAGGCGATGAGCACGAGGAGGCCGGCGACGGCCAGGGCGCTGAGGAGGATTTGGCCGGGCGAGAAGTCGACGTCGGCCACGGTGGGAAGCGACGTGGCCAAGGCGTTGCGGTGCAGCGATGCGTCCACCACCTCGAAGGACGCCGAGGCCAGGACCGGCGCGCCCGAGGTGTGGCAGGAGCTGGTGACCCGGTGCTCCCCCGTGTCGGTGTCGCCGGGCACGGACAGCCCGGCGCGCCGCACGTTCCCCGCGGCGTCGGGCCGGGCGGATCCCAGCCGACGGCCGTCGAGGAAGAAGGAGACCGTGGCGCAGTCGACTGCGGCCCGGGCCTGGGCCTGCGCGGGTGACGACGACGCGATCAGGCGGAGGGCGATCAGGCGGAGGGCGACGGTCCTGCCGCCTCCCGGCGGGTACCCCCGACCGCCGATGGTCAGGCCGATGCCCGGCGGCCCCGACCGGGCGCCGTGGCGGGCGGTGGCGTCGAGCGTCGGGCCCCCGGTCGGAGCAGGCGGCGGGAGTGCCGGGTCAGGTGTCGGTTGGGGCGGCCCGGTCCCCGGCGGCCCGGTTTCCGGTGGCCCGGGCTCGGGCGGAGCGGTGAGGTCCGGCGTCACGGTGCTGGTCGGTTCCGTCGCCCCGGCCGCCGTCGTTGTGGTGGCCGGGCGGGGCACGGTGGTCGCCGGCGCGGTCGTGGTCGGCCGGGTGGGCGGCGGCCCGGTGGTCGTGGTGGCGGCGGTGGTGGTGGTCGGGGCGACGCCGGTGCCGGTGAGGGCGGCCTGGAGGTTGGCGTCGCCGGCGTAGTTGACGGTCAGCGTCCCCCGCTGGGCCCCGGCGGCCGCCGGCCGGAAGTCCACCGTGACGGTGCAGGGCGTCCCGGGCCCTACCACCACGCCCGCGCCACAGGTGCCACCCGACACGACGAACGGGCCGGTCACGCCCACCGCGTCGACGACCAGGCGGTTCGGGCTGGACAACGTCGCCGTCTGCCCCCCGGCCGGCGATCCCACGTCCACGGCGCCGAACGCCAGCGTGGCCGGGGTGAGGCTCGGGGACGTGGTCTGGGCGGCCACGGCGGGGCCGAACGGGGCGGCGCCAACGACGAGGACGGTGACCAGGGCGGCGAGGATCACCCCGGCCACCCGGGCCGGGCGGCCCCCCATCCACAGCGACCGTATGCCGGACGCCTCGCGCGCAGCCACCACTCCCCCGTCGCATGCTCGACGCCCTGCGACGGGAGCAGGATACGCCTGCCCACCCTCCGACCACCCGGTCGCCGGAGGGCCAGCCGCTACACTCTCTGGCGATGGCACGGAACAACGACCGCGATCGCGGCAAGAAGCGCACGCCGGTTCGCGACACGAACCGCCGCGGCAAGCCCAAGGTCTGCGTGTTCTGCCGCGACCACACCACCTGGGTCGACTACAAGGACGTCAACGTCCTGCGCCGGTTCATCAGCGACCGGGCCAAGATCAAGGCCCGCCGCACCACCGGCACCTGCACCCAGCACCAGCGCGAGGTGGCGGTGGCCATCAAGACCGCCCGGGAGCTGGCCCTGCTGCCCTACACCCAGCGCACCGTGAGCGACAAGGCCGGGCGTGACGGGCGGGGCGGCGGCGGTCGTGGCGGCCCCCGCGGTCCCCGGGGCGCCCCCGACGCACCCAGCGCCTCGACGGCCGACGCCTCGGACAGCGACGGCGTTGCCGCGGAGGGCGTCGATGTCGGCGCCGCCGGCGATGCCTCGGCCGACGACGATGCCGCGGTGCCCGCCCTCGCCGAGTAGCCGGGGTTCGGGGGGTTTGGTCAGTTCGCGGCCCTATCCGACCCCCGATTGACCAAACCGGGCACTACGAAAGGGCCTGGGTCAGGTCGGCGAGCAGATCGTCGATGTCCTCAAGTCCGACCGACAGGCGGACCAGGCCGGGGTCGGCGGCCAGCGGCGTGCCGGCCAGGCTGGCGTGGCTCATGCGGGCCGGATAGCCGATCAGCGATTCCACGCCGCCCAGCGACTCGGCCAGGGTGAAGAGCCGGGTACGGCCGACCAGCGCGGCGGCCGCCTCCGCTCCTCCGACGAGCACGCAGGACACCATGCCGCCGAAGCCCGACATCTGGTGCCGGGCCAGCTCGTGGCCCGGGTCGCCGGGCAGTCCGGGGTAGTGGACGGTGGCGACGGCCGGGTGGCCGGCCAGAAACCCGGCCACGGCCAGGGCGTTGGCGCAGTGGCGGTCCATCCGCAGGGCGAGCGTCTTGACGCCCCGGAGGACCAGGAAGCAATCGAACGGCCCCGGCACCGACCCGGCCGCGTTGCGGACCAGGGTGACCCCGGCGGCCAGATCGTCGTCGTCGGTGGCGACGAAGCCGCCGATCACGTCGGAGTGGCCGCCCAGGTACTTGCTGGTGGAGTGCACGGCCAGGTGGGCGCCCAGCTCGAGGGGTCGCTGCAGCCAGGGGGTGGCGAAGGTGTTGTCGACCGCGCACAGCGCCCCCCGATCGCGGGCCAGCGCGGCGACGGCGGCGATGTCGACGACGCCGAGGCCGGGGTTGGTGGGCGACTCGACCCACACCAACCGGGTCCGGTCGGTCCAGGCCGCGGCGACTGCGTCCAGGTCGCCCAGGTCGACGGTGGCGAAGTCGGCCTTGTGCACCTGGCTCAGCAGGCGGTGGGTGCCGCCGTAGCCGTCGGTCGAGACCAGGATGTGGTCGCCGGGGGCGAGCTGGCGCACCACTGAGTCGGTCGCCGCCATGCCGCTGGCGAAGGCGACGCCATGGGCCGCACCCTCCAACGAGGCCAGGCACGTCTCCAGGGCGGTGCGCGTGGGATTGGCGGTCCGGGCGTACTCGTAGCCGAGGTGGCCGCCCAGGCCCGACTGGGCGTAGGTCGACGTCTGGTAGATCGGCGTGGTGACCGCGCCTGCGGCGGTATCGGGCTCCTGGCCGGCGTGGATGGCTCGGGTCGAGAAGCCCGCCGCCCGCCCGGGACCAGGCCGGTCGGAGGTCGGGGTCAGCTGTTCTGCAGCTCGGCGATCTGCTGGTCGATGAGGTCCCGCTTGGCCAGCAGGGCCTCCCGCTCGGCCGCCTTGAGGTCGGTCGGCCCGAGATCATCCGGAACCGAGTCGATCACCGCGATGATCCGCTCGACCGCGTCCCGGACCGACTGGGCCTCGCCGGCCAAGAGCGGCCCGCCCCGCCGGTCGCACTTGGGGACGTCGGCGTCCCAGGGGACGACGGTGGCCAGCGGCACGCCGTACTCCTCCGAGAGCCGATTGAACAGCTCCACGTCGCTGTCGTTGCGGGCCTTGTTGCCCACGCCGTAGATGCGTGGGATGCCCAGCTCCCGGGCCAGGGGGACGGTGCGCCCCGCGGTCATGACCGACTTGTGCGTGGGCTCCATGATCATGAGCAGCACATCGGCGTAGGCCAGGGTGCCGCCCGAGCGGCTCAGGTGCTCGAGTCCGGCCTCCATGTCGACGAGGGTGACGTCGGCCTCCTCCTCGATGGCGGTGCCGAGGAGGCTGCGGACCATGTAGTGGTCGGCGCAGCTGCAGCCCGCCCCGGCCTGGTCGATGCGCATGGCGTGGAGGAGGGTGACGCCCGAGGGCGTGGGCAACCCGTACTGCTTGAGCAGGGCGCCGGGGGTCAGGGTGCCGTCACCCAGGCCGACGACCAGCTTGCGGGGCACCAGGGGGGCCTCGTTGGCCGTCTTCTCGTCGAGGCCGAGGCTCATGGCCAGATTGGGGTTCGAGTCCGTGTCGACGGCCAGCACCCGCTTGCCCCGGGCGACGTACGCCTGGCACAGCAACCCCGACAGGGAGGTCTTGCCCACCCCGCCCTTGCCAACGACCCCGAGCTTCATCGCAGTCTCCTTCCGGTCCCCTCCATCATGGCGCGTACCCGACGATCTGGCTGCAGTTGGGCGCGCATGCGCGCTCAACTGCAGCCAGATCGGGGAAAAGGGGGGGTCAGAGGACGTCGCGGCGGCGGACGACGCGGCGGCGGGACACCAGTGCGGGGTCCTCGTCGACGTAGGCGTCCTCCACCGTGGTGCTCGACCGGCGGCCGCCGTACCAACCTCCGGCGCCCCCGTTCAGGATCAGCAGGGTGGTGGCCAGGCCGACCACGCCGACGATCATGAGGATGACGCCGATGGTGTTGAGGTCGATCCCGTTGGTGGTGATGTTGACCGCGAAGGCCAAGACCGCCCCCAGCGCGATCAGGAAAATGCTGACACCGATACCCATTCGAAATCCTCCTGGTGCTCGAACGCTTCTGCCGCGTGCTTACCCAATGGCACCCCGACGTACGCCGGTGCCTGGTCGGCCTGACCCGGTCGGTTATGCTCAAGACGCGACGGGTGCGTTCGGCACCCAAGTCGGGGCCATTCCTTCCTCCTGTGTGACGGCGGGTTCGGCCCACCCCCATCACGACAAGCCCAGTCAACCAGGAGAGAAGACCATTTCCATGAAGAGCTTCGCCGCGCTCGGCGTGGCGCCCGACCTCTCGGACGCCCTCGCCGCTGCGGGCATCGACACCCCGTTCCCGATCCAGGCCATGACCATCCCCGACGCCCTGGCCGGGCGCAACGTGTGTGGGAAGGCGCAGACCGGCTCGGGCAAGACCCTGGCCTTCGGCCTGCCGATCATCATGCGCACCGAGGCGGCCAAGCCCCAGCGGCCGCGGGCCCTGGTGCTCGTCCCCACCCGTGAGCTGGCCCATCAGGTGGAGGAGGTGCTCGCTCCCCTGGCCGCCGCCCGTGGACTGCGCCTGGGCTCCGTCTACGGCGGCACGCCCATGGACCGCCAGATCAAGGTCCTGCGCCGCGGGGTCGAGATCATCATCGCCACGCCCGGCCGGCTCATCGACCTCGGGGACCGCGGCGAGATTTCGCTTTCCGACGTCAGCATCCTCGTCCTCGACGAGGCCGACCGCATGGTCGACATGGGCTTCCTGCCCCAGGTCGAGTGGGTGCTGCGCCGCCTGCCCGAGCAGCACCAGACACTGCTGTTCTCCGCCACGCTCGACAGTGACGTCGACCATCTCGTCCGTGCCTACGTGGCCGACCCGGTCCGCCACGAGGTCGAGTCGATGACCCCGACCGTCGAGAACATGGAGCACCGCTTCCTCTAGGTCCACCAGATGGACAAGGTGAAGGTCGCCACCGCCATCGCCGGGGCCGTCTACCGCACCCTGGTCTTCGTGCGCACCAAGCACGGCGCCGACCGGCTGGTCGTGCAGCTCCGCAAGGAGGGCGTCAAGGCCGAGACCCTGCACGGCGGCCTCACCCAGGGCGCCCGCCAGCGGGCCCTCGACAAGTTCACCAAGGGCGATGTCGGCCTCCTGGTGGCCACCGACGTGGCCGCCCGCGGCCTCGACATCGACGCCGTCGACGTGGTCGTGCACTATGACCCGCCCGAGGACCACAAGGCCTACCTACACCGTTCAGGCCGCACGGCTCGGGCCGGCGAGGCGGGCGTGGCCGTCAGCCTGCTGCTGTGGGATCAGGTCGCCGAGGCAGAGAAGCTGCGCAAGCGCCTGGGCATCCGCCAGCCGCTGGTCGAGCTGTTCTCCAACGACC
>JALYYN010000177.1 GCA_030946525.1 Actinomycetota bacterium
CGTTGTCGAGCCGGCCCAGGCACAGGGGGCGGAAGCCGTTGGGGTCACGGACGCCGACCACGTGGGAGTCGTCCATCAGCACCAGGGAGAAGGCGCCCTCGAGCTTGGGCAGGACGTCGACCAGGGCCCGCTCCAGGTCACGGCCGTCGCTACGGACGCCGGGGCCGGCCGACTGCATGGCGTCCTGGATCATCTCCGCCACCACGTCGCTATCGCTGCTCACCGTGCCGGGCAGGATGCCGGCTTCGGCGGCCAGTTCGGCGGTGTTGGTGAGGTTGCCGTTGTGGCCGAGGACGAAGCCGGCGTCGCCCGTCTCGCGGTAGATGGGTTGGGCGTTGCCCCAGGTGCTGGCGCCGGTGGTGGAGTACCGCACGTGGCCGACGGCCAGATGTCCCTGCAGGGGAGCGAGCGTGCGCCCGTCGAACACGTTGGACACCAGGCCCATGTCCTTCACCACGGTGATGGTGTCGCCGTCGCTCACCGCCATGCCCGCCGACTCCTGGCCCCGGTGCTGCAGGGCGTAGAGGCCGAGGTAGGTCAGCTGGGCGACGGCGTGGCCGGGGGCGTACACGCCGAAGACGCCGCACGCCTCCTTCGGGGTGTCGCTGTCGCCGGAGTCGCACCCGTCACTGTCGGAAGGCGTGTCGTCGGCGGCCACCTGCACCGATCCATCCTCCCACAGCGCCCCCGGGGGCGCCCACCTCACCGGTCGGCGGCGTCGAGCTGGCCGGGGATGGCGCCGACCCACGCGCCGACCGCGTCGGAGAGGCCCACGTCGACCAGCCCGGTCACGACGAGGCGGTCGCCGCCGGCGAGCCCGATGACCGCCACGGCCACGCCGGCGGCCCCGGCCCGACGGGTCACCTCGTCCAAATACTGTGCGGGCACGCAGGCCACGACCCGGGACGGCGACTCGGAGAAGAGGCCGGCGTGGCCGCTCTCGACCTCGACCTGGAAGCCGACGCCGGACCGCACCGCCATCTCGGCCAGGGTCAGGCCCAGCCCGCCGTCGGCCACGTCGTGCACGCCGGCGACCAGAGCATCGGCCACCAGGCCGCGGACCAGGGCGCACACCGCCTCGTGGCCGGCGGCGTCGAGCTCCGGTAGCTCGCCGCCCCGATGACCGTGGACGGACTCGGCCCAGCGGGAGCCGGCCAGTGCCGAGGCGGCGGCGGGAGCGGGCCCGAGCAGGAGGAGGTGGCCCCCGTCGGCCAGGCCCGCCCCGGGGGGGCGGCGGGTCAGCTCGTCGATCACCCCGAGGACGCCGATGACCGGCGTGGGGTCGATGTCGACGCCGTCGGAGGAGTTGTACAGGCTGACGTTGCCGCCGACGACCGGCAGGTCGAACGCCCGGCAGGCCGCGGCCAGGCCGTCGACGGCCTCCGACAGCTGCCACATGACCTCGGGATGCTCGGGGTTGCCGAAGTTCAGGCAGTTGACCACCGCAAGGGCCCGGGCGCCGGTGCAGGCGACGTTCAGCACCGCCTCGGCGACCAGCAGGGCGGTTCCCCGGCGGGGGTCGAGCGCGCACCAGCGGCTGTTGCTGTCGGTGGTCAGGGCCAGGCCCCGCGTCGACGGCGGCAGGCCGGGGCCCTTGAGCCGCAGGACGGCGGCGTCGCCCCCCGGCCCGTCGACGGTGTTCAGGAACAGCTGGTGGTCGTACTGGCTCCAGATCCACGACGTGTCGGCCAGCATGGCGAGCAGGGCGGGACCGCAGTCGGCCGGGGCGGGGAGGCGGCCGGAGTGGTCGGCCCGCCGGGCGTCCAGGTCGGCCGGCGGCTGCAGGGGGCGGCGGTAGCGGGGGGCGTCGTCGTGGAGGGTGGCGGCGGGGACGTCGGCCAGCACGTCTCCGTCGGGCCCGTCGAGGATGCGCAGCCGGCCACCGGTGGTCACGGTGCCCACCACGGTGGCGAGGATCTCCCAGCGCCGGCAGACGTCGAGGACGGCGTCGAGGTCGCCCGGCTCCACGATGGCCAGCATCCGCTCCTGGGACTCACTGGTCATGATCTCAGCCGGCACCATGCCCGCCTCCCGCAGGGGGACGGTGCGCACGTCGACGTCCATGCCCAGGCCACCGTTGGCGGCGATCTCGCTGGTGGCGCAGCACAGCCCGGCGCCGCCGAGATCCTGGATCCCGACGACCAGGTCGGCGTCGAACAGGGCCAGGCAGGCCTCGATCAGCCGCTTCTCCTCGAAGGGGTCGCCGACCTGCACGCTGGGCCGCTTGGCCTCGTCGTCCTCGGTGAACTCGGCCGACGCCAGGACGCTGACCCCGCCGATGCCGTCGCGACCGGTGGAGGAGCCGAGGAGCACGGCCAGGTTGCCGACCCCCTTGGCCCGGGCCAGCACCAGCCGTTCCGGGCGCATGAGCCCCACGCAGGCCACGTTCACCAGGGGGTTGCCGGCGAAGCACGGCCGTACCGAAAGCTCTCCGCCCACCGTGGGCACGCCGACAGAGTTGCCGTAGCCGGACACCCCGCTGACCACGCCCTCCATGACCCAGCGGTTGCGGGCGCCGTCGACCGGGTCGTCGAGCGGGCCGAAGTGGAGAGAGTCGAGCAGGGCCATGGGTCGGGCGCCCATGGTGAAGATGTCGCGGATGATCCCTCCGACCCCGGTGGCGGCGCCCTGGTAGGGCTCGATGGCCGAGGGGTGGTTGTGGCTCTCGATGCGCAGGGCCACGGCGATGCCGTCGCCCACGTCGACGACGCCGGCGTTCTCACCGAAACCGGCCAGCACCCAGGGGGCTTCGAAGGGGAGCCGGCCGAGGTGGACACGTGACGACTTGTACGAGCAGTGCTCGGACCACATCACCGCGTACATGGCCAGTTCGAGGTCGTTCGCGGGGCGACCGAGCAGGCGGGTGATCGCCTCCGCCTCGTCGTCGGTGAGCCCCAGCTCCCGGTGCAGGGCGAGCGGCATGGACGCCAAACCTACCGGATATCCGTATGGAAACGGATTGACTTGAAGTTCGTCGTCAATCGGGCAAGAATGGCGCAAATGCCTCCCAAGACGAAACGCTCAAGGTCACCCATGTCCGATAGTCACAAGGCGGCCTTGGCGGAGGGTCGCGATCAGGGAAGGGCCGTCCGGCGCTATCTCGAAGCGTTGGAGGCCCACAAGCCCAAGCGGGGCCGCAAACGCACTCCGGAGTCGGTGCAGAAGCGCCTCACCGCCATCGACGAGAAGTTGGCCGAAGCCGATGCGCTCACCCGCCTGCACCTGGTGCAGGAGCGCATGAACCTGGAAAACGAGCTCGCCACCTCCGACAGTACGGTCGACATCCAGGCCCTGGAAGACGAGTTTGCCGGCGCCGCCGCTCCCTATGGCACCCGTAAGGGCATCACCTATGCGGCCTGGCGCCAGCTGGGTGTCGACCCCGCCGTCCTCCGCAAGGCGGGCATCAAGCGCGGCGGCGAGGGCTAGCCCTCCCTTCCGGGGCTGGTTCAGCCCACCGTCGCCGCGGCAAGCAGCGATCCCAACAATCTCCGGCCGTCGTCGGAGCCCAGCAGCGCATCACAGGCCCGCTCGGGGTGGGGCATCAGCCCCACCACGTTGCGGGCCTGTGAACACACGCCGGCGATGTCGTCGGTCGAGCCGTTGGGATTGTCGACATACCGCAGCACCACCCGGTCCTCGGCCCGCAATTCCTCGAGAGTCCGCGGCGAACAGGTGTAGTTGCCCTCGAAGTGGTTGATCGGCAGGCGCAGTACCTCACCCATCGCCACCTGGCGCGTGAGGGCCGATTGTGCGCTGGCCACGACCACGTCGACCGACGCGCAGAGAAACCGGGCACCGCGGTTCTTCTGCAGAGCGCCGGGAAGCAGGCCGGCCTCGGTGAGCACCTGGAAGCCGTTGCAGATGCCGACCACGGGACCGCCATCGGCGGCGAATTCCGTCACCGCGGCCATGATCGGGCTGAAACGGGCGATGGCGCCGGGCCGGAGATAGTCGCCGTGGGCGAAGCCTCCGGGCAGCACGACAGCGTCCACATCGCCCAGCTTCCGGTCGCCATGCCACAGCAGCTCGGCCTCGGCGCCGAGGCCGGTCAACGCCTCGACGACGTCGTGCTCGCAGTTCGAGCCGGGAAAGACGACCACGCCGACCCGGGTCATACGCCCGCCGCTCCGGCGACCGCCGGCGCGCCGACGGACACGACGGTGTCCTCGATCACGGGATTGGCGAGCAGCCGCTGGCACAGCTCGTCGGCCAGGGCGCGGGCGCCGGGTTCGTCGGCGGCCTCCACGGTGAAGCGGATGGCCTTGCCGACCCGGACGTCCTCCACCCCTTCGAAGCCCAGGGCCGGCAGCGCCCGCTGGATGGTGGCGCCGGGGGGATCGGCGATACCGGGGCGGAGCCGGACCTCGACCAGCACGGGGAATCGCATGTTTGTCACCCTGCCACGGCTCCGGAGGGTGGTCCCAGTGGCTGTCCGGTCAGGCGCTCGTAGGCCGACAGGTAGCGGACGGAGGTGGCCTCGACCACCTCGGGGGGCAGGTCGGGGGGCGGCGGGCGCTTGTCCCATCCGGAGGACTCCAGCCAGTCCCGCACCGGCTGCTTGTCGAAGGAGGCGGGGGTGGTGCCCGGCGTCCACGCCGAGGCCTCCCAGAACCGCGACGAGTCGGGGGTGAGCACCTCGTCGCACAGGGCCAGGGCGCCGTCGATCCAGCCCAGCTCGAACTTGGTGTCGGCGATGATGAGCCCGGCGGCCAGCGCCCGCTCCGACGCCCGCCGGTACACCTCCAGGCTGATGGCCCGGGCCTGCCCGGCCACCTCGGCGCCGACCAGGGCGGCGGCCCGGTCGAAGGAGATGTTCTCGTCGTGCTCACCCACCGCCGCCTTGGTGGAGGGGGTGAACAGCGGCTCGGGCAGGCGGTCGGACTGCCGTAGGCCGGCGGGGACCGCCATGCCGTGGACGGTGCCGCCGGCGCGGTACTCCTTCCACGCCGAGCCCGAGATGTAGCCCCGCACGATGCACTCGATGGGGAGCATGTCGGCCTTGCGGACCAGCATGGCGGGCCCATCAGTCGAGATGAGGTGGTTGGGGACGACGTCGGCGACCTCGCCCAGCCAGAACTCGGTCAGGCCGGTGAGGACCCGCCCCTTGTGGGGGATGGGCTGGGGGAGGACGACGTCGAAGGCCGAGATGCGGTCGGAGGCGACCATGAGCAGGCGGTCGTCGCCGGCGTCGTAGATGTCGCGGACCTTGCCGGAGTACAGGAGAGGGAGGGTCATCGGCCCGCAGATTACCGGGGCGTCCGAGCCGCGGACCGCCTGGGCGTCAGAGCCGCGGACCGCCTGGGCGTCAGAGCCGCGGATCGCCTGGGCGTCAGAGCCGCACCGCCCGCCGCCACCCCAGCATGGAGACGGTCAGCACCCCGGCCACGATGGCCAGATCCCACGCCCCGCTGCCCAGGCCCAACCACGGCTGGCGGATGGCGCCGGTCACGTGGGTCAGGGGCAGGAACTTGGCGATCTGGCGCAGGGTCGAGCTCATGGCGTCGGGCGGAGGACCGCCGCCGCCGAGGAGGAACGAGGGGAAGAAGGCGAGCAGGCCGATGCCCTGGGCGGCCCGGGCGTTGGGGGCGACGGCACCCAGGAGCAGGCCGACGCTGGTGAAGGCGACCGCACCCAGGAGCACAGCTGTCGCGGTGGCCATCGGGGACTCGACCGGCGGCAGCCCGTAGACCGGCGCGGCCACCGCCAGGAGGACCGCGGAGGCGACCAGGGTGAGGATCACACCCACCACCAGCTGGGCGGCGGCGAAGGACCAGCGGGGGAAGCCGGCGGCGGCGAAGCGCCGCAGCACGCCCTTCTCCCGGTAGCCGGCCAGATGCACGGGCACCATGACCAGGCCGATGGCGCCGATGACGACGGACAGGTAGGACGCCACGTACCACTGCGACGGGAAGACGTTGGCGAAGGAGTGGGCGTCGCCGGCGCCGAACGAGCCGGCGATCACCAGCACGGTCACGATGGGGAAGGCGAACACGAAGGCGAGGACCAGCGGCT
>JALYYN010000181.1 GCA_030946525.1 Actinomycetota bacterium
GAGAAGCTCCCTGAGACGGCCGCCGCGGCCCGGGCGGGTGCGCTGTCCGCCACACAGGCAGCCGCGGTTACCGACGCTGCTCTCCTCGACCCTCGGCCGAGACGCGCCTGGTGGCCATGGCGCAGCGGTCCGCCCTGGCCGAGCTGCGGGAGGACTGTCCCCGGGACCAGGGCGGCGGCAGAGCCCGATCCGGAGGCCCGTCGCAAGGCCACCCACGCCGGGCGCTACCTTCGCAGCTGGAGCGACGCCGAGGGCGCCTGGCACCTGCCTGAGGGTGCGGAACAACCCCGAGATCGGCGCCGAGGTCATGGCCGCCATCGCCGGCGTGAGGGATCGGCTGTTCCGGGCCGCCCGGGACGCGCGACGCCAGGAGGCATCGGAGGCCTACGCGGCCGACGCTCTGGTGGAACTGGTCCGCGGCAAATCGTCCCGGCCGCCACGGACCAGGTCCAAGGTGATCCGTTCGGGTGGATCTGGCCCATCTCGGGCGACGACCGACGGTGACGCAACAGACGGCGCTGGAGTGGCTCTACCCCACGTGTGCAGTGAAGGGCTGCTCGGCGGTCACGTGGCTGGAGAACGACCATCGGGTGGAGTGGGCCTCGAGCCACCTGACCGTCCTCGACCTCCTCGACCGGCTCTGCTCGCACCATCACGACCGCAAGAGCCTGGACGGCTGGGCGCTGGTCGAGGGTCACGGCAAGCGGGCGCTCGTTTCCCCGGAGGACCCCCGCCATCCCCGCCATGCCCATGCGCCGCCGGACGCGGCGTGACCGGCCCTCGGCGCGTAGCCCTTAGCCTGTCCCCGATGACCGACGCGGGCGCGCTGACGACTCCTGACCCGCCTGGCTTCGACCCGGGCGATGCCGACGACGCCTCGGTGCTGGGTACCGCGCTGCGGCGCGACATTCGCATGCTGGGTGGCCTGCTGGGCGAGACCCTGGAGCGCCACGAGGGCCGGGACCTCGTCGACCTGGTCGAGCGGATCCGGGCCCTCAGCAAGGCCACCCGCGACTCGTCGTCGGAGTCGACCACCGCCGACCTCGAGGACGAGCTGGCCGCGCTCGACCTGCCGACGGCGACCCTGCTGGTGCGGGCCTTCTCCGCCTACTTCCATCTGGCCAACATCGCCGAGCAGGTCCACCGGGCCGACGAGCGGTCGGAGATGGCCGGCGCGCAGGAGGGCGCCCTCGCCCGCGCCGTCGACGAGATCGCCCGGTCCGGCGCCACGCCGGAGCAGCTCGAAAGCCTCCTGGCCCGCCTCGAGCTGCGCCTGGTCCTGACCGCCCATCCCACCGAGGCCGTCCGCCGGTCGATCCTCACCAAGCGCCGGCGGGTCGCCACCCTCCTCGAGCAGCGGACCGACCCCCGGGCCACGGAGGACGACCGCCGACGGGCCCAACGGGAGATCGCAGAGACGGTCGACCTCATCTGGCAGACCGACGAGCTGCGCAGATCCCGCCCGACCCCCGCCGATGAGGCCCGGTCGGTCATCTTCTACCTCGATGAGCTGTTCGGCGAGGTCCTCCCCGACCTGCTCGACGATCTGGCCGCCCACCTGAGCCGGCTGGGGGTGACCCTGGGAGTGAGGTCCCGCCCGGTGCGCTTCGGCACCTGGGTAGGCGGCGACCGCGACGGCAATCCGACCGTCACCCCGGAGATCACCCTCCAGGTGCTGGGGTTGCAGCGCGAGTTCGCCCTGCGCAACCTCATCTCCGCGGTGGAGAGCCTCATCACCCGGCTGAGCGCGTCCACGCTGGTCGTCGACATCTCAGCCGCCCTGCGGGACAGCCTGGAGGCCGACCGTGCCATCCTTCCCGAGGTCTACGCCGAGTTCGGGAACCTCAATGCCGAGGAGCCCTATCGGCTCAAGTGCTCCTACATCCTCCAGCGCCTGCGCAACACCCGCCGCCGCCTGACCGAGGGGGCGCCGTCCCGCCCCCATCTCGAGTACGGCTCCACCGACGCCCTGCTGGACGACCTGGAGATCATGCAGGTGTCGCTGCTCGAGAACCAGAGCGACCTGGTGGCCCGCGGCAACCTGGAGCGGGTGATCCGGGCCGCCGCCGCCATGGGCCTGTCCCTGGCGACCATGGACATCCGCGAGCACGCCGAGCGCCACCACACCACCCTGGCCGCCCTGTTCGACCGGCTGGACAACGGCGCCGCGCCCTATGGCTCGCTGTCCCGGGAGCAGCGGCGGAGCCTCCTGTCTGCCGAGCTGCAGTCGGCTCGCCCGCTGAAGTCTCCGGCCACCCATCTCGTCGGCGACCCCGACGACCTCCTTCGGCTGTTCGAGACGATCCGCGAGGCGCTCGACCTCTTCGGTGAGGAGGCGGTGGAGAGCTACGTCATCTCCATGACCCGGGGCGCCGACGACATCCTCGCCGCCGCCGTGCTGGCGCGGGAGGTCGGCCTGATCGACCTGAGCGCCGACGTCGCCCGGATCGGCTTCGTCCCACTCCTGGAAACGGTGGGCGAGCTGCGCTGCGCCGAGCTCATCCTCGACCAGCTCCTCTCCGACCCCCCCTACCGCCGCCTCGTGTCGCTGCGGGGCGACGTCCAGGAGGTGATGCTCGGCTACTCCGACTCCAACAAAGATGCCGGCATCACCACGTCGCTCTGGGAGATACACCGGGCTCAGCGGGCGTTGCGTGACACCGCCCGCCGCCACGGCGTGCTCCTCCGCCTGTTCCACGGGCGGGGCGGCACCGTCGGCCGGGGTGGCGGACCGACCGGCGAGGCCATCCTGGCCCAGCCCTACGGGACCCTCGACGGCGCCATCAAGATCACCGAGCAGGGCGAGGTCGTCTCCGACAAGTACGGCCTGCCCACCCTCGCCCGCCGCAACCTCGAGCTGGCGACCGCCGCGGTGCTCCAGGCCTCGCTGCTGCACCAGGAGTCCCGTGTCCCCCACTCGGTGATCGACGACTGGGACGAGGTCATGGACGTGGTGTCCGAGGCGTCGCACGCGTCGTACCGCCGCTTGGTCGACGACCCCCGCCTGGTCGAGTACTTCCGGTCTTCGACGCCCGTCGACGAACTGGCCGCCCTCAACATCGGCTCCCGACCCCTGCGCCGGGCCGGCTCGCACCAGGGCCTCGATACGCTGCGGGCCATCCCCTGGGTGTTCGGATGGACGCAGTCGCGCCAGATCGTCCCCGGGTGGTTCGGCGTCGGCACCGGTCTGGAGGCGGCTCGGGCCGAGGGCTGGTGGCCCCGGGTCGTCGGCATGTACGAGGAGTGGCACTTCTTCCGGACGTTCGTCTCGAACGTCGAGATGGTCTTGTTTAAGACTGACCTCGACATCGCCCGCCGTTACGTCGAGCGCCTGGTCGACCCTCGGCTGCGTGACCTGTTCGACATGATCGTGGACGAGCATCGCCGCACGGTCGCCGCCGTCCTGTCCCTCACCGGCGAGCAGCGCCTACTCGACGACCACCCTCTGCTGCAACGGACCCTCGACACCCGTAACGCCTATCTGGATCCCATCAGCTACCTGCAGGTGTCCCTGCTGTCCCGGCTCCGGTCCAGCGACGCCGACGACCCCCAGCTGTTGCGGGCCCTCCTCCTCACGGTCAATGGCATAGCCAACGGCCTGCGGAACACCGGCTAGGCGTCCGACCGGTGCCCCCGCCGTCCGGCGCCACCCTCAACGCCATCGGGATCGCCCGGTCGCACGGGGCCTTCGTCGTCCTCGACCAGGTCAGCGTGTTGGTCGGGCCGCGCTCCCGCATCGGCGTCGTGGGCCCCAACGGCGTGGGCAAGACGACCCTGCTGCGCATCCTGGCCGGGATCGAGCCGCCCGATGCCGGCCGCATCACCCTGGCCCCGCCCAGCCTGACCGTCGGCTACCTGCCCCAGGAGACCCTGGCCCGGCCCGGCGAGACCCTCGTCGCCTACCTGGCCCGCCGCACGGGGGTGGCGGCCGCGGAGGCCGACATGGAGTCGGCGGCGGCCGCACTCGGGGAGGGCGGCCCGGGGGCGGAGGACCGGTACTCGGCCGCCCTCGAGCGCTACCTCGCCCTGGGCGGCCCCGATCAGGAGGCCCGCGCCGCCGAGGTCTGCCAGAACCTCGGTCTGCCGGCCGACCGTCTCGACGTCGAACTGGGCGACCTCTCCGGCGGTCAGGTCGCCCGGGCCGCCCTGGCGGCGATCCTGCTGTCCCGCTTCGACGTGCTGCTGCTCGACGAGCCGACCAACGACCTCGACTTCGCCGGTCTCGACCAGCTCGAGCGGTTCCTCACCGACCTGGACGGCGCGCTTGTCGTCGTCTCCCACGACCGGGCCTTCCTCGAGGCCACCGTCGACCGGGTGCTGGAGCTGGACGAGCACAGCCGGTCCTCGACGGAGTACGGCGGGGGGTGGCTGGGCTACCTGGAGGCCAAGGGGACCGCCCGCCGCCACGCCGAGGAGGCCCATTCGCAGTACACCAACCAGCGGGACCAGCTGGTCGACCGGGCCCGGACCCAGCGCCAGTGGGCGGTCACGGGGGCCCGTACGGCCAAGAAGGGCCCACCGGACAACGACAAGGCGCTCAAGGGCTGGAAGGTCAACCGCACCGAGAAACAGGCGTCCAAGGTCCGCATCACCGAGAAGGCCCTCGAGCGCCTGGAGGTGGCGGAGAAACCGTGGGAGGGCTGGGATCTCCATCTGGACCTGGCCCCGACCAGCCGCAGCGGGGACTCGGTGGCCGGCCTGGGCGACGCCGTCGTCGACCGGGGCTCGTTCCGTCTCGGACCGCTCAGCCTGGAGATCACCTGGGCCGAGCGCGTGGCCGTCGTCGGGCCCAACGGTTCGGGCAAGACCACCCTCCTGCGCGCCCTGCTCGGCCAGATTCCCCTGACCTCCGGGCAACGGTGGCTGGGGCCGGGGGTCGTCGTCGGCGAGCTCGACCAGGGCCGGCGGACGTTCCTGGGCGGCGAGCCGTTGATCGACGCTTTCGCCAGGGCCTCCGGGTGGCTGGTCGAGCCCAGCCGGTCACTGCTGGCCAAGTTCGGGCTGGGGGCCGGTCATGTCGGCCGGTCGGCGGCCGGCCTGTCGCCCGGAGAACGCACCCGGGCCACGCTGGGCCTGCTCATGGCCACCGGCGCCAACTGCCTGGTGCTGGACGAGCCCACCAACCACCTCGACCTGCCCGCCATCGAGCAGCTCGAGCAGGCCCTCGACGACTACGCCGGCACCCTCCTGCTCGTGACCCACGACCGCCGCCTCCTGGACGCCCTGCGCATCACCCGAACGATTAGCCTGTAGCAGGGGTCAGAGCCAGCCGACGCGGGCGCTCACCAGGTCGGCGCCGTCCGAGGGCGGGCGGCCCAGATCCCCCGCCTTCACACCCTCGAGCAGCCGGCGCACCACCTCGACGATCTCGGGCGTAGCCCGGCGCAGGGCGTCGGCGTCGCCGGGCCCCGCCTCCGCCGGCGGGATGCCGGCCGCGTCGAGCATGCCCTCGAGGTCGGCCAGCCGGCGGGCCACGAAGTCCAGCGGTGCGGCCGACATCTCGGGGACGAAATGGCGTTTCCCCGGCTCCCATCCCCGGAACTGCGGGTGGTGGTGGGCCCGGTCCAGGCTGCCGGGCGGCGAGGCAACCGACTCGAGCAGGTCGGCCCTCCATATCGGCCGGTCGACGGCGATGGGCTGGGCCGAGTAGATCGAGCCCTGCAGCGCACCCCGTTCGAGCATGCGGACCTCGACCCGGACGCCGCGCTCAGGCCCCTCCTGGCCGGGCTCCGGCCGGGGGTTCACGAAGTACAGGTCGCAGGCCAGCACGCCCACCCGTTCGAAGCCAAAGGCGTAGAGCATGTGGCCGACCTCCCGGTCGCTCGGGTTCCGGACCCCCAAGGTAGCGACCGGGCCGGCGGCGCCCTCTCCGCTCGTGCCGTCGTTCACCTCGCGACGCCCGCGCCGGCGCCGTAGGTCGCCGAGCCGGACAAAAGCCGACGCGCCACGGTTGTCCGGGGCTGGACACATCCGCGATGCGCATCGACCCCGTAGACATGACCAGAGCGAGCCTCGACAGGCCCTTCCGCCGAGGGCCTGTCGGCTCGCTCCTCTCGTGTCCCGGCGCCCCACTACCGTCGACCGCGTGGCTCGCCGGTCGTCCAGGCGCCTGACGGTGGCCATGCTGCTGCTGGTCCTGCTGGTGTCGTGCGGCCAGGGCAGGCCCTCGGCCTTCGTCGGCCGCTCGACGGCTGCGGCTGCCGGCGGCGCCCCAGCATCGACGGTCGGGGCGCCGGCCGCACTGGTCTCACCGGCGGGCGTGGTCGTCCCGGTGGTGGGCCCCGCCCCGGGCGGCGGCTGGACGGTCCGCACGCCGTGCGGCCGGACGGCCACCCTCACCGACGCGACGTCGGTGGGCCGGCCGGTCGTCGTGCTCGACCCGGGCCACGGCGGCGCCGAGCCCGGCGCGGTCGAGCCGGGCGGGCACACCGAGGCCGAGCTCAACCTCGACGTAGCCCGGCGGGCCCAGGCCGCCCTAGAGACGGCCGGGGTACCCACGGTGCTGACCCGGACAGCCGACTACACCCTCGCCCTGTCCACCCGCGGGGAGATCGCCCGGGACATCGCGCCCCGGGCCTTCGTCTCCGTCCACCACAACGCCGACCCCGACGGCCCCTCGCCCGGGCCCGGCACCGAGACCTACTACCAGATCGGCTCCGCGCCCTCGAAGCGACTGGCCGGCCTGGTCTACGAAGAGGTCACCCGGGCGCTGGCGCCGTACCGGGTGGCGTGGGTGGCGGACCGCGACGCCGGCGCCAAGTACCGGCCGGGCCACCAGGGCGACTACTACGCCGTGCTCCGCCTGCCCGCCGACGTCGTGAGCGTGCTGGCCGAGCTGGCCTACATCACCAACCCGCCCGAGGCCGCCCTCCTGGCCCGGGACGACGTGCGTCAGATCGAGGGCGACGCGGTGGCGCGAGGGGTCCTCCGCTGGCTCCGGACCGCCGCTCCCGGATCGGGGTTCACCGAGCCGTACCCGCGCATCGACCCGCCGTCGGTGCCGGGGGCGGCGGGGGCGCCCTGCCGGGACCCCCAGCTGTGACAGGCTGGGGCCATGACGGGTAGTGAGAAGCCCCAGGTCCAGGTCGACTCAAGCGAAACGCCCCCGACCGAGCTGGTGGTCGAGGATCTGGTCGAGGGGACCGGGCCCGAGGCCGCCGCCGGCCAGGACGTCGAGGTCCACTACGTGGGCGTGGCCTGGAGTAACGGGACCCAGTTCGACGCCTCGTGGGACCGGCGCAAGGCGTTCCGGTTCCCCCTCGGGGGGGGCCGGGTCATCGCCGGCTGGGACCAGGGCGTGGCCGGCATGAAGGTCGGCGGCCGGCGGAGGATCACCATCCCGCCCCACCTGGGCTACGGCGACGCCGGGGCCGGCGGCGTGATCAAGAGCGGCGAGACCCTCGTGTTCGTCGTGGACCTGCTGGGAGTCGGCTAGCCCGAACACGGCCGGCTGACACACGCTCCTCTTGCCACAGTCGCAGTTCGGCGCGCCGCGCGGCGTGCGCGGCTGGATGGCGGCTCAGGTGGTCGGCCGCCTCACCGGTGACGCCAACCGGTGGATGGTGGAGTGCCTGGAGATCGCGCCCGGCGACCGGGTGCTCGACGTGGGGTGCGGCCCCGGGCTGGGCGTCGCCTTCGCGGCCGAAGGCGCGACAGGGGGCCTTGCGGCCGAAGGCGCGACAGGGGGCCTTGCTGCCGAAGGCGCGATCAGCGGCTTCGTCGCCGGAGTCGACGCCTCGCCGACCATGCTGCGCCAGGCCCGTCGCCGCAACCGGGCCGCGATCGGGCTCGGGCGGGTGGAGGTGGTGGCGGCCGACGCGGCGCGCCTGCCGTTCCCGGACGGCCACTTCGACAAGGCCTGGTCGCTCAACTCCCTGCAGTTCTGGCCCGCGCCCGAGGTCGCCCTCCGGGAGCTGGGCCGCGTCGTGTCCCCCGGTGGGCCCGTCCTCGTGGGCCTGATGGCCCGTAGCGACGACCGGCCCGGCCTCCCCCGTCCCCGATGGCTGGCCCGGACGGCCGAGTTGATGGGAGACTCGGGCGTCGGCGATGTCGGGTTCGAGACCCGCACATTCGGCGGCGTGGTGCACTGGGGTCTGCTGGGGCGCTCGACCGGAACCGCGCTTCTCGGCTGAGGCGGGCCGGCGGGGGCGACGACGGGGGAGGATCTACGATCGAGGCGGGCCGCGAGGGTCGGCGGCGGGCGTCATTGGACCGGATCCCGTCTCCGGACACACTGCCACCCGGGGCGGTAGGGGCAAGGAGCGGCGCCCCACTCGACCCCACGGCGGACGGGGTGAGGAGGGGCGCCGCCCGTAGTATACGTACGCCGTACGGCCTGTCCAATCGAGGTGGCCTGTCCAATCGAGGCGACGGAGGCAGGCGTTGAGCCGCCCGCCGCTCAGCCGGGAGTCGATCTTCGAGACCGCCCTCCACCTCGTCGACGCCCACGGCATCGGCGCGCTGACCATGCGCCGGCTGGCGGCGGAGATGGGGGTCGGCACCATGTCGCTCTACAGCCACGTACCCAACAAGGACGACCTGCTCGACGGCGTGGTCGGCACCGTCGCCGGTGAGATCGGGGTGGCCCCCGTCGGCTCGGACTGGCGCCAGGCCGTGCGCCACATGCTCTCCGAGTTCCGGCGGGTGGCGCGCCGCCATCCCAACGTGGTTCCGCTCATGGTCACCCGTCCCCCGGCCAGCACGCAGGGCATGAACCTGGTGGAGGCCGGCTTCGATCACCTGCGGCGAGCCGGGGTGGACGAGAAGACCATGGCCCGGGCCTACCGGCTCGTCGTCAGCTACGCCATCGGTTTCGTCTCGCTGGAGACCGGGGGGTTCTTCAGTTCGGCGGGACCGGCGGCCATGGACCGGGCCCGCGAGTCGGAGAGGTTCCCCACGGTGGCCGGGGTGGCGCCCTACCTCATCGAGTGGGACGCCGAGGAGGAGTTCCGCGCCGGCATCGACATCATCCTGGACTACATCTCCGGGCACACCGCCGACGGCTGAGCCTCGTGCACTTCCCGGGCTACCCGCCCGACGACAGGTGGTGCAGAGCGACGGCGGCGGCGGTGGCCACGTTGAGCGAGTCCACTCCCGGCGCCATGGCGATCCTGACCCGGCGGTCGGCGGCAGCCATAGCTGCCTCGGACAGGCCGGGTCCCTCGGCGCCCACCAGGAGGACCTGTCGCGACCGGGGGGCCACCTCGCGCACGTCCACCGCAGCGGGCGACGGGGTGAGGGCGAGAACCTCGTAGCCCACTCCCTGGAGTCGCCGGACCACGCCGGGCGTGTCGTCGGCCCGCGTGAATGGGATCCGCAGCACCAGGCCCATCGACACCCGGACCGACCGGCGGTACAGGGGGTCGGCGGAGCCGGCGTCGAGCACGACGGCGCCGGCGCCGAAGGCGGCGGCGTTGCGGAACAGGGCCCCCAGGTTCTCGTTGTCGTTGACCCCTTCGGCCATCACGACGAGCTCCGACCGGCCGACGACGTCGAGGACGTCGGTCGGCAGCGGCCCGCGATCGGCCGTGGCCAGGGCCCCGCGGTGGAAATGGAAGCCGGTGACGTCGCTCATGACCTGCTGGGGGACGAGGTAGACCGGCGCGGTGACGTCGTTCAGGTCGCCTTCGAGGGCGGCCAGGCCCTGGGGCGTGACGAGGACCGAGCGGAGCCGGTAGGGCGAGCGGAGGAGGTGGCGTATGACCATGACGCCCTCGGCGACGAAGAAGCCCCCCTCGGCCCCACCGGTCTGCTCCCGTAGGCGGCGCAGGTCGGGGTCGTTCAGACGAAGGAAGTCGGCCACCCGCTCGTCGTTCGGGTCGTCGACCGGGACCGGGGTCACGCCGCCCTCGACGTCGCCGGGCGCGGTTGAGACTTCAACTTCTTCGGTAGACTGGTGCCATGGTCGAGCCCCGATGGTTGTCCGACGAGGAGCAGCGGACGTGGAGGGCCTTCCTGGCCGCGGTGCGACTGCTGACCGCCGAGCTCGACCGGGAGCTGCAGCGTGACGCCGACATGCCGCACACCTACTACGAGATCCTCGTCGCACTGTCCGAGGCGCCGTGCCGGACGCTGCGCATGAGCGAACTGGCCGAGCTGTCGCAGTCGTCCCGCAGCCGCCTTTCCCACGCCGTGTCCCGTCTCGAGGAGGAGGGGTGGGTGGAGCGGCGGGACTGCCCGACCGACCGGCGCGGAGCGTTGGCGGTGCTCACCGACGAGGGCTTCGCCGTGCTGGAGGCGGCGGCGCCGGGTCACGTGGAGGCGGTCCGGCGCAACCTGTTCGATCAGCTCACCCCTGAGCAGATCGCCGAGCTCGGCCGTATCAGCGCGGCGGTGAGGGACGGGCTGACCCCCGGCCTGAACTAGGGGTTCGGAGTCGCCGGCGGCGCCACGGGCGCGTCGCCGTCCTGTCCGGGGTCGTCGCCGACGAAACCCTTGGCTGCGTCGACACCCTTGCCGATCTGATCGGTGTACTTGCCGCCCGTCTTGTGGTCGACCGCCTTGGCCACCTTCTCGATGGCGCTCTCGACCTGGTCGGCATGCTCGTCGGCCAGCTTCTTGACCTTGTCGAACAGGCCCACGGGACTTACCCGACCGACCCTTCCATGTTGAGCTCGATCAGCCGGGACCACTCCACCGCGTACTCCATGGGCAGGGTACGGGTGACCGGCTCGATGAAGCCGTTGACGATCATGCTCATGGCCTGCTGCTCGGAGAGACCCCGGCTCATCAGGTAGAAGAGCTGGTCCTCGCCGACCTTGGAGACGGTGGCCTCGTGGCCGATGCGGGCGTCGCGCTCGTTGATCTCCATGTAGGGGTAGGTGTCGGAGCGGCTGTCCTCGTCGAGGTTCAGGGCGTCGCAGCGCACGTGACTCTTGGCCCCGTAGGCGCCCGGCTCGACCCGGACCTTGCCGCGGTAGCTCGTGCGGCCGCCGTCCTTGCAGATCGACTTGGAGATGATGGTGGAGGTGGTCTCCGGGGCGGCGTGGACCATCTGGGCGCCGGCGTCCTGGTGCATGCCGGCGCCGGCGTAGGCCACGGAGAGCACCTCGCCCTGGGCCTTGGGGCCCATGAGGTAGACGGATGGGTACTTCATGGTCAGCCGGCTGCCGATGTTGCCGTCGATCCACTCCACCCGGGCCTCGGTCTCAGCCTTGGCCCGCTTGGTGACCAGGTTGTAGACGTTGGTCGACCAGTTCTGGATGGTGGTGTAGGTGATGTGGGCGCTGGGCTTGGCGATCAGCTCGACCACAGCCGAGTGCAGCGAGTCGGTGCTGTAGACCGGCGCCGAGCAACCCTCGATGTAGTGCACGGTGGAGCCCTCGTCGGCGATGATCAGCGTGCGCTCGAAC
This sequence comes from Actinomycetota bacterium, assembly GCA_030946525.1. Lineage (GTDB taxonomy): Bacteria > Actinomycetota > Acidimicrobiia > Acidimicrobiales > AC-14 > CADCTB01. Next base: position 11,352 of record JALYYN010000181.1, read on the forward strand.
TGGCCCATGTTCTCGGCGTTGATCCGGAAGTAGGCCTGCAGGGGCATGTCGACCTCGACGCCCGGCGGCACGTAGATGAACGACCCGCCCGACCACACCGCCGAGTTCAGGGCCGCGAACTTGTTGTCGCCCGGGGGGATGACGGTGCCGAAGTGCTCCTTGAGGATCTCCGGGTGCTCGCGCAGGGCGGTGTCCATGTCCATGAACAGCACGCCCATGGCCTCGAGGTCTTCACGGTTCTTGTGGTAGACGACCTCGGACTCGTACTGGGCGGTGACCCCGGCGAGGTACTTGCGCTCGGCCTCGGGGATGCCCAGCTTCTCGTAGGTCTGCTTCACCGAGTCGGGCAGCTCGTCCCAGGCGTCGACCTGATGGTCGGTGGGCTTGATGTAGTAGTAGATGTCCTGGAAGTCGAGGTCGGGCATGTTGACCGCGAACCACGGCGCCATGGGCTTGCGCTCGAACATCCTGAGGGAGCGCAGCCGGAACTGGCGCATCCACTCGGGCTCGCCCTTCATCCAGGACATCTCGTTGACGATGTCCTCGTTGAGGCCCTTCTTGGGCTTGAAGACGTAGTCCTCGACATCGCTCCAGCCCAGCTGGTACTTGCCGAGATCCAGTTCAGTCGTAGCCATCAGTGCACCAACTCCCGAGAGAGGTAATTTCTCCTACGCAGATAGTAACAAACCCCCTACCCGCAATCATCCGCGGGGTACCGACCCCCCTTCCCCCCCGAACCGGTGACGCTCAAGGGCGCAGGAAACCCTTGTCCGTCACCGGTTCGAGCTAAGCGGGCCGCTCAGCGGGCCGCTCGGGCCCGGGCCGCGGCGTGCTCCACGAGCTGGCGGAACAGGCCCTGCTGCTCGGGCCAGTCCTCGAGCAGCTCCGGGTGCCACTGGACGGCGACGACGTGGGGGCTGCCGGGCACCTCGATGGCCTCGACGGTGTCGTCCTCGGCCCACGCCACCGCCCGGGTGCCGGGGGCGGCCTGGTCGACGGCCTGGTGGTGGATGGAGTTGACCGCCACCTCGGTGGCGCCCAGGGCGTCGGCCAGGTGGCTGTCGGGCTCGATCTTCACCTTGTGGACAGCCTCCCGCCACCGGTCGGCCCGGTCGTGCTCCTGCCCGGTGACATGGGGGACGTGCTGGACCAGCGACCCGCCCATGGCCACGTTGAGCACCTGCATCCCCCGGCAGGTGGCCAGCAGCGGCATGTCGGCCTCGATGGCCACCTGGATGAGGCGGATCTCGAAGGCGTCCCGCAGGGGGTCGACGTTGTGGGTCTCGGCCACGGGCATGGCGCCGTAGCGGGACGGGGCCACGTCGCCCCCGCCGGTCAGCAGGATGCCGTGCAGTGCCGGGAGCAGATCCTCGACCGCGTCCGGGTCGAGCACGGGCAGGATCACGGGGACGCCGCCCGCCCGCTCCACCCCTTCGACGTAGAACCGGCTGGCCGTGTGCAGCAGCGCCGGACCGGTCGCCGTCTCCACCACGCGGGGGTTCGAGGAGATCCCGATGACCGGCTTCACCGGGCCGAATCTACCGGCTGGCGGAATGCATCCGGACCCGGAACATCTCGTCCAGGAAGGCGACCAGGGCGACGGCCGACCCCTCGGCCACGAAGATCGCCGGCCGCCCGAACCCGGCCTCCTCGATCGTCGCCGCCCGCCGGCCGGCATTCTCTCGGCCCCCCCGGCGGGCCGGAGGAGGGAATGCCGACCTGGCCGGTCGGGTTTAGAGTGTCGACATGGCCGCTCCGACTCCCATCGACCCCAGGGGCCCCCGGTTCAACCAGGCCGTGCTGGCTACTGCGCTCGTCGTCGGATTCCTGGCCGACTGGCGGCCGGTCGTACCCGTCTTCGCGGTGGTCCTGCTGGCCGGTGCCGCCCTCGGACCACGCTACGGGCCGTTCCTCGCCCTCTACGCCAAGGCCATCCGGCCCCGCCTCGGACCGCCGTCGGAGCTCGAGGACCCGCGCCCGCCCCGCTTCGCATCCGCGGTCGGCGTGGCCTTCCTGGCCGCCGGAACCCTGGCCTTCCTCGCCGGCTCCACGGTCGCCGGCTGGGGTCTCGCTCTCATCGTCGCCGCCCTGGCCGCTCTCTCGGCCACGACCGGGGTCTGCGTGGGCTGTGAGGTCTACCTCCTGCTCACCCGGCGCACGGCCGCCACCGGCTGATGGCGTTCCTGGTGCGCGCCGGCATCGTCGCCGCCCTGGCCGTCGCCGTCTTCGCCGGGACCAGCCTGTACCGCCGGTGGAGCGCCGCCGTGCAGGCCGAGAGACCCGACCACCCCGCGGTCCCCGCATCGTTGCTCGACGGCGCACCGCGCACGTGGGTGGTCTTCACCACCCCCTACTGCGCGAGCTGCGGCCCGGTCGAGGCCCGCCTGCGGGTGTCGGACCCCACGGCCCGGTTGGTCAAGGTCGACGCCACCCGGGAGCCCTCGCTGGCCGACGCCTTCTCGATCCGCTCGGCGCCGACCGCGTTGCTGGCCGATGGCGACGGGCGGGTGATGGCGCGGCTGGTGGGCGCCGAGGCCGTCGACCGCTACGTGCGCAGCCCGAAGTAGGGCCGGCGGCCGGCGGGGATGTCGGCCCGCTTCGGGTTCTGGCGGTCCCGGTCCGAGAGGATCGGCGTGGCGATCCCCCAGTCCGCCTTGATGGCGGGGTCGTCCCACGCCACGCCCAGCTCGTCGGCCGGGTTGTAGTACTGGTCGACCAGATAGGTGATGGTGAGGTCGGTGCGGGCCGCGAAGCCGTGGGCTACGCCCGGCGGGATGAAGACGCCCCGGCCGTCGGCCTCGCCCATCTCGAGCATCAGGGTGGCCCCGTCGGTGGGCGAGCCGTCGCGCAGGTCGTGGAGGACGACGACGGCGTCGCCCTTGGTGAAGTACCAGTAGTCGGCTTGGTGGAGGTGGTAATGGAGGCCGACCACGGTGTCGGCCGACTTGTCCGACCGGTTGCCCTGGACCATCTCGCGCCCGGCGGGGAACCACGAGCGGCGGTAGCTCTCGACGAAGCGGCCGCGCGAGTCGCCGTGGGCCGCGGGCTCGACGACATGGACCCCGGCGATGACGTCGGACTCGGTGACGGTCGTGGCGCTCATGGTTCGTAGCGACCGTAGCCGCCCCGGTAGAACACCAGCGGCCTGCCCTCCTGGCCCAGAGCCAGCTCGGCCACCCGTCCGACGACGATCACGTGGTCACCCGCCGCGTGCTCGGCCTCCAGCGTGCAGTCGATCCACGCCAGGATCCCGCTCAGGACCGGCGCGCCCGACGGCGCCGGTCGCCAGCCGACCCCCATGAACCGGTCGGCGCCGTGGCCGGCGAAGGCCCGGGACAGCGCCTCCTGGTCCTCGGCCAGGATGTTGACGCAGAAGGCCCCGGCCTGGCGAAGCTTCGGCCAGCTCGTCGACCTGACGTTCACCGCGAAGGCGACGAGCGCCGGATCGAGCGACACCGACGTGAAGGAGTTCACGGCCAGGCCGACCGGCGCGCCGTCGACGATGCCCGTGACCACTGTCACCCCCGTGGCGAAGTGGCCCAGGACCTGGCGGAACCGGGCCTCGTCGATGCCCTGGGGCGCAGTGGTGAAGGCCGGCGGATCGATGGGCCCAGGCTATGTGCCCGGGCTCCCGCAGGCCTGCGGGACGCAAATGCACGCCGAGCCGTGGCC
>JALYYN010000183.1 GCA_030946525.1 Actinomycetota bacterium
CCCATCACCGGTAGCAGCAACGGGGCGAGGGTGCTCATCATCGCCGAACCCTTTGGCAGGAGCGGCACCAGCGCAAGGCCGACCACAGCCAAGCCCAGCTGCACCGCGATCTGGGCGCCCGGCCGCCGCGTCCGCGACAGGCCGGCCTGGGCCAGTTGGCGTTCGACCTTGGCGATGTAGTTGCCGGGCAGCAGCCGCTCCAGCCGGGCCGCGAACCGCGCCGATGAGGCCGCCGACCAGGCGGGGCACCAGCGGCTCGGCCAGCAGCTCATGGCGGTCGTCGACATAGTCCAGATCGGTGAAGAACTCCCCGAAGTCGGGTGCCACCCGCCGGGACCGGACCAGGGTGGCGCCGACCAGCGCCACGCCCAGCCCGGCGAGGGCGAGGCACAGCCACACCCCGGGCGCCATCAGACGTCGATCTTGACCATGCGCAGGATCACCAGCAGCCCGGCCACGACCGAGAGCGCACAGCCGCCGAGCAGCACCAGGCCGATCCCGCTGTACAGCGGCTTGATGTACGCCGGGTTCAGCACCTGGATGACGATGAACAGGAACGGCACCATCCCGGCGAGCACGTAGGCCGACAACCGCCCCTCGGCGGTGAGCACCAGGATCTCCCGCTTGACCTCGTCCCGCGCCCGTAGGGTGTCGGCGAGGGTGTGGAGCAGGTCGGCGAGGCGCCCGCCGACGCTCTGCTGGATGTGGATGGCCTGCACGACGATGTCGACCCCGCGGATCTGCAGCCGGGCCGCCATGCGGTCGAGGGCGTCGACGAGGGGGTCGCCCAGGCGGGTCTCCGCCACCAGCCGGGTGAACTCCTCCGACAGCGGCGGGCCCGACTCCTCGCACATCATCTGGACGGCCCGCAGGAACGTGTGGCCGGCGGACAGCGACGATGCCACCAGGCTCAGGGCGTCGGGGAGCTGGGCCTCGAACGCCTTGCGCCTCCGCTTCACCCGGCGCTGGAGCAACTGGCTGGCCAGCAGTACGCCGACGCCGGCCCCGCCCACGCCGGCGAGGCGCGACCCGGTGGTGAGCAGGACGAGGGCGGCGATCCCGATGGATGCGCAGCCCACGACGATGACGAACTCGCCCGGGCGCAGGGGGATCCTGGCCCGCTCGAGCAGGTTGCCCAGCGACCGGTCACGGTCCACCTTCTCGACCACCTGACCGGCCAGATCCACGGCCCGGCCCGTCACGCCGGTCAGCTCGTCCTCCCCGCCGTCGTCGACCTCCGGCGTGGACGGGGCCATCCCGAGCAGGTCGGCCAGCGCATTGTCCTGGTCGAGGCGGTAGGAGAGCCCGGCGGCGAGGAGGAGGGCCAGGCCGCACAGCACGGCGAAGAGGACGACCACCACGACGGGCTACGCCGGCTTCCGGTGCAGCAGGGACAGCCGGCCGCGCTTCGAGGCGGCGACGGCGGCGACCTCGTCGGCGCCGACTTCGGCGCCGGCCAGGACCGAAGCCGCCAACCCGGCTCCCAGCGCCTTGCCGACCTCCTTGCGCGGGGCGTAGGCGAGGAGCGGCTGGCCCATGTTGAGCGATCGGTTCACCTCACGGCCGTAGGGGATCACGATCGAGAAGCCCTGCGGGAAGTACTGCTCGACGCGGGCCACGTCGATGCCGACGTCGGGTTCGACCTTGTTGAGCACGAGCCTGGCCCGGTCGCTCGGCACCTTCAGCTTCTTCAGGGTGGCGAGCATCACGCCCAGGTTGCGCACGCTGGGCAGGTCGAGGGTGGCCATGACGAAGACCTGGTCGGCCTGTTCGACGGCGACGAGCACCGCCTCGTTCAGCGCCGTCGGGGTGTCGACGATCACGTAGTCGAACCTCGACCGGGCCGCGTCGATCACCCGGGCCACCTCGGCGGCGTCGATGGCATCGGCCAGGGCGGGGTCGTCCGGGGCGGCGAGGACGCGGATTCCCGACTCGTGGCGCTCGAGGTGCTCCTCGAGCTGGCGGGCGAGGTCGTCACCTTCGGCGTCGGCGGTGACGAGGTCGTAGATGGTGTGGCGGGGCTTCATACGCAACGCGGTCGAGAGCTCACCGAACTGCAGGTCAAGGTCGATGAGGCAGGTCTGCATGTCGGCGTGGAACTGCAGGTGGTAGGCGAGGTTGGTGGCGAGAAAGGTCTTGCCCGACCCGCCGCTCCCGGAGACCACGGCGATCACCGTGCCCGGTCGCTCGGCGATGGCCTCGCCTGGATGGCGGCCCTCGCCGCGAGCGGGGGCCAGGGCGGCGCTGGCGTCGAGGGCCTGCTGGACGGCGTCGAGGAGGGCGTCGTCGCTCACCGGGAGCCGGAGCAGGTCGAGGGCGCCGGTGCGCACCGTGTTCCGCAGGTCCGTGCTGCGCCAGTGGTCGAGGGCCAGGATGACCTGCGTCTCCGGCGCCCGGGCCCGCAGCTCGCGGAGGTTCTGGTACCCGGCGTCCTTGGAGACCAAGGGCCCGGCCACGAGGACGTCGAAGGGCCCGACGTCGGCGGTCACTCCGTCGACCAGGTCGAACGTGGCACACCAGACCACGGCCGGGCGGGGCCGCAATCCGGCGGTGGTCCGCTCGACCTGCAGGCTGAGGTCCTCGGTGAGGTCCAGTACGAGAATCTTCGGGTTGCGCATGGCGCTCCTACACCGCCATGGCCGTCGCCGGCCCTGCCCCGGGGGTCTTGACCGGTCCCTCGTTCTTCGGCACCAGGTCGAAGTACAGCTTGGCGAAAGTGTCGAGGTAGATGAGTCGCTCGGCGTCGCTCGGCGTGACGGCGAGGAGGTAGATGAGATTGGGGCTGCCGGGCTGACCCTGGGTGGCGGGAAGGGCGGTGCCGTTGACGTTGAGCACGTCGACGCCCTGGAGCAGAAGTCGCACGGAGGGGGGCGCCCCTTCGGCAGTGGTCACGCCGTAGACGTCGATGCGGTCCCCGGCGCCGGCGAAGCCGGCCACGCCCGCCACCGGCGCCATCTCCAGGGCCAGCGCCCGCTTGCCGGGCGGGACGACGACCGTGCCGATGTGGGTCTGGGGGTCGGGGAACAGGTCGGTCGTCACGATCGTCCCGACCGGTATCGCCGACCCCGCCACCCGGCCGGCGAGCTGTGACGGGTCGGTAACGGCGTTGGCCGGGCGTTGGGCCGGGACGACAGCCCTGGGTCGGATGGTGCCCTGGGCCAGCGCCGTGGACGCGGCCGTGCCGGCCGCCACCGCTCCGGCGGCGTAGTACGCCGGGACCTTGCCGATCGAGGTGTCGACGGTTGGGCTGCGGGTGGCAAGGACGGCGGCGCCGACCCCTCCGGCCACGACCAGGGCCAACCCCGCCGATAGCGCGACTCTGGTCCGCGTCGTCATGTGCGATCGTATGGACACGCTCGTGCTCGCTCCCGGGCAGCGGCGCTGGGGCCTGCCCTCGTAGGTGTGGCGCTTGCCAGGGTTATCGGCGCCGGTCGCGCCCGAGTTGAGCCGAACGCCACTCTCCGTCCCAGCCTTCGCCACCGTGGGTGTCCGTTTCGTCGGATAGGCGCGCTCAGGAAACCAGTTTGATCAGGCACGCCGCGCCGGGGCTGCAGTTGCCGCTTCCGCCCTCACCCCGGGTCACCGGTGCCGACGCCGACAACAGCGTCCCGAAGTACTTCGGGTTCCCGAGCCCGTTCCCGGTGACATGGAACACCCCGAGCGCCACGACGTGCATGCTGGGGCCGGCCAGGCCGTCGTCGGCGATGGGCAGCACGAGGTCGCAACTGGTGAACGTCGGCGGTACGCAGGGAGTGGCGCCGGCCACCGTGTCGTAGGTCGAGTGGTCGTTGCCGTTGCCGGTGGAACCGGCGAGCCAGCCGCCCAATGCGAACCCGGTTCCGTCGTCGGCCGTCTTGCCCTTGAACGTCGAGCCCGCGCCGCAGTTCGGTTCCTGCGAGGACTGGAGGGCGACGGTCATGCCGATCGAGGTCGGCTTTATGGTGCCCGTCAGGGAGAGGATGTCGTAACCGCCCTTCAGCAGGTTGCCGCAGATGATGAACGGTGCGCCCTTCGAACTGATCAGTGGCTGAATGCGCGCCGAGGCCGAGGTGCGCGACGTGAGGGTCTGACGACCGATGATGCGGGCGAAGGACGTCTGGAACGTGGCCGCGGTCGTGACCGTCACGCCCGCGGGCCCGCCGAGCAGGCCGTCGAGGATCCACCCTGCGGCCGGCGAGCACGGCGCGACCGTGCTCCCGTCACGGCGGATGATGGTGCAGGTCACCTGGCTCGAGTCGGCGCCGTTCTGCACCGCAGTGTCGCGGACGGTGGTCCACACCGAACCGGTCGGATCGAGGAACGCGCCGGTGACGGTGTTGCGGACCTTGAGCAGTGTCCGGGTCCCCGCCAGCGACGCGGCATCGGCCGCGTTCTGCATCTGCCGTCGCGACGTGTACCCCTGCCCGAGGTCGATGGCGAACGCGGCCGACGTGGCCATGACGACGATCGTCATGGCCACCAGCACGACCGTAAAGCCCTGTTCCGAGCGACGCGACGTCCACCTCATCCGCTGATCGTCATCGTCGAGGACGCGGAGACGGACGAGCTTGCCCCTACCATCTGGCTCACGAAGGTCAGGCCAGGGCGCTGCCATGAGACGCTCACCTGTACCCGGTCCCGGTCGACCGTGGTCGGTGAGGAGGTGCAGGTCTTGGTCGTCGTGGTGGTCGACGACATGCAGTGGACCGTGAACGTGAACGCCTGACCACCCAGGCGGGCGGCGATGGCGTCGTGGACGGTCGTGTTGGCGGAGGCGCCCGAGACGTCGGCGCCCGTCACGGAGAGGATGGCGACGCGGGCCCCGTCACGGGCGCCCGAGGAGGCCTGGCTCTTCTGGAGGTCCCAGTTGGCGAGGTCGATGAGGCCGAGGACGAACAGCAGCACGATCGGCAGGGTCATGGCCGCTTCGAGCACCACGCTGCCTCGCTCGCGGTCCCTGGTCATCCCTGCACGATCACTTGGACTGATCGGCGGACGCTCATGACCGACCCCACGAAATCCGTGGCGAAGGGCGTGATCGGCCGGAACTGGCTCGTCAGGGTCACCTTGACCCGGGTGCCTGGAGCGATGCCCGACCGGATGCAAGGCCCGGTGATGGAGCCACCGGTATCGACGTTGGTCACGCTCACCGCGAAACCGGCTGCGGCGCCGGCCTCTTCACCCAGGGCGTGGTAGGTGATGTTCTCCGGGTCGGCGCAGGCGCCGCTGCTGCTGACCTGCCCCGGGAAGTACTGGGCGAAGGCCGCGCCCTCGCGGGCGCCGTTCGCCAACCGGTGCTGGAGGCTGTAGGCGCGTCCGAAGTCGACCGAGGTCAAGGACAGGAGTGCGAGGAACGGGAGGACGAGGGCGAACTCGACCAGCGCCGTCCCCCGCTGGGACCGGTCGAGCCTGCTCACGGTCCCATTCTCTGACGCATGGCTCCTCTGTCGACACATGGACGAGGCAAGTTGACTCCGTCAAGGGCGTCGGATCGGTCCCGACTAAACTCGGACATAGGTGATGTCCGACATGGCCCATTTCTCCGACGACATCTCAGACCTTTGGGGCCCGGGGAACGAAAGTGTCGTAGAGCCGGGGCCGCCAACCCAGGTGAGGGCCGAGCGGCCATCCGAAACCGAGGCGCCGCCGCCGGCCCCCGACCGGCTGGCGGATCTCGAGGCGCGGGTCGGCGGGCTGGCCGACGCGCTGGAGGCCCATCGGGCCGCGCTCGACGGGGCCATGGCCGAGCAGATGGCCCGCCTCCTCGCCGAGACGTCCACCGCCACCGAGGCCCGCATCGCCGTCCTGGAAGGCCAGCTCGCCCGTCGACTGCAGGAGATGGGGGAGCAGGTCACCGCCATGATCGCAACAGCGACGGCAGGTGGTCCTCAGGACCTGCAGGCCATCGGGCCCGAGTCCAGCCGGGTCGACGCCCTCGAGCGCCAGCTTCACGAGGGCGTGACCAGCGTGCACCGGGCGGTCAACGCCATGCGCGCAGGCGCGGTGGGGAGCGCCGAGCTGGAGGCCATCGAGGAGCGCACGAAGAACGATCTCGCCCGACTGACCGGGTGGATCGAGGCCCAGTTCCTCCAGCGGGCCGAGATGAAGACGCTCTGGGACGCCATGAAGGTGTCCCTGGATGCCAGCCTGGCCCAGGTGCGCACCGATGTGATGGCTGCTGCGGCGGCGGACGTGGCCGCGGTGAGGGCCGACATGGCCAGCCGGCTCGCGGTCCTGGAGGAACAGGTGATGAGGCTCGGATCGGCCACTGCCAAGAGCGCGGATTGAGCGTTTCGGGGCACGCGTCCAGATCGGTCGGCGTGATCGAATCTTGACCGTAGGGGTAATGCTTAGGCAACAGATGGCCGATATGTCACCCCTCTCCGACGATATCTCCGCGCTGTGGGGATCGCAGGAACACCGCCCACTCGATCCGGATTTGGCGACGACACCCCCTCGCAGGCAGGAGCGGCGACCGCCGCCGCGCCCAGAGGAGGCCGACCGCCCTGAGGTACTGGAGGCGCAGCTCAGGGAGGATCTGGACCGGTTGACGACGGCGGTGGAGAGGCAACGGGCCGAGTCGGCGCAGACCCTCGCCGAGGAGCTTGCCCGGATCCGTTCCGAGGTGGCCGAAGAGGCCCACCGGAGGATTCGCGACGTAGAGACGATGCAGACCGGTCGTCTGGACGCCATGGCAGAGCAGCTGGCAGCGGCGCTCTCGGCTGGGGCTGGGGCCAGAACTGCGCACGGGATCGAGACGCGGCGGCGGGGCGACCTCGAGGACCGATTCCGGGAGGACCTCGCCCAGGTCAAGGCGGCGGTCGAGGACCTGGCCTCGCGCCAGGCATCCGGGGCGGAGGTCGAGGCGCTGCGGGCCGAGTTGGATACCTCCCTGACCCACGCGATCGAACAGATCCGATCGGATACAGCGACGGTCGGCAGCAGGCTGGCGGAGGCGGTCGACCGGTTTCCCCTTCTCGAGCGGAACATGCGCGAACTTGCGAAGGCCGCGCAGGAGCGCGGCGATGAGCTCGCAGTCATCCGGGCGGAGCTGGATGGACCTATCGCGTTGAACATCGATCGCGCACGAGCCGAGACGGCTGCCACCGATGCCCGGATCAGCCAGATCCAGCACTGGATGGAGGACCAGGTCGCTGCGGTGGCCGACCGGGTTGCCGCGACGGCCTCGACCGCAGCCGTACTCCAGTCGACCGTCCACGTGGGCGCCGAACGAATGGATCGCTTGGAGCAGAAGGCCGACGACCAACGCGTCTGGCTGGCCGAATACTGCGAGAGGACGGTCGCCGCCACCGAGGTCCGCCTGGCCGGCGCCGAGGCAGACGCCCGCCGGCAATTCGAGAGGACTGCCGACTGGCAGTCGCAGTCAGCGGCCGCAGAGGCCGCGGCAGGCGAGCGCTTGGCCGCGCTGGAGGACCATGTGCGGGATCTGGCGGGGATC
>JALYYN010000202.1 GCA_030946525.1 Actinomycetota bacterium
TGGTGTCGCCGGTGACGATCTGGACGCCGGCCTTGATGGCGGCGGCGGCCATGTCGGCCACCAGGTCGCGCAGCTCGGTGATGGAGAAGCCGTCCTCGATGATGAAGCCGGCCGAGATCCACTGGGGGACGGCGCCCATCATGGCCAGGTCGTTGACCGTGCCGTTCACGGCCAGGTCGCCCACCGAACCGCCGGGGAAGCGGCGGGGCTTGACGACGTAGCCGTCGGTCGAGAAGGCGAGACGCTCGCCGGACGGAAGCTCCAGCACGGCGCCGTCGGCCATGGTCTCGAGCGACTTGTTGCGGAAGGCTTCGAGGAAGACGGCGTCGATGAGGGCGGCGGAGGCCTTGCCGCCGGCGCCGTGGGCCGAGTTGATGAACTCGTCCTTCAGCTTGGGCCGGCGCCGGCGCCACGCCTCGATCCGCTCGAGGACCTCGTCCTCGTGCGAGTGATCGTCGCGCGGGCCGGCGTCGCCCTGGTCGGTCATGCCGGCTGAGGTGACTTCACCCGGCCACTGAGCTCGACCGGCACGGTCTGGTGCTTGGTGAAGCGGCCGTAGTTGTAATAGGCGGCGCAGGCGCCCTCCGAGGACACCATGCAGGTGCCGATCGGCGTTTCAGGGGTACAGGCGGTGCCGAACACCTTACACTCCCAGGGCTTGATGACGCCCTTGAGGACCTCGCCGCACTGGCAGGCCTTGGGGTCGGCGACCCGCACGCCCGGGACGCTGAACTGCAGCTCGGCGTCCCATGCCGCGTACTTCTCCCGCAGCTTGAGGGCGGACTGGGAGATGAAGCCCAGGCCCCGCCACTCGAAGTGGGGACGCAGTTCGAAGACCTCGTTGATGACCTCGAGCGCCTTGGGGTTGCCGTGCTCGGGGACGGCCCGGGTGTACTGGTTCTCGACCTCGCAGCGGCCCTCGTCGATCTGGCGCAGCAGCATGAGGATCGACTGCAGGATGTCGAGGGGCTCGAAGCCGGCGGTAACCAGGGGCAGCCCGTAGGTCTTGGGCACGAAGCGGTAGGGCCGGTTGCCGATGACGGTGGACACATGCCCTGGGCCGAGGAAGCCGTTCAGGCGCAGGTCGGGCGACTCGAGGATGGCCTTGAGCGGCGGCACGATGGTGACGTGGTTGCAGAACAGGCTGAAGTTGGTGACGCCCTTCTCCATGGCCTTCATCACGGTGACCGCGGTGGACGGCGCGGTGGTCTCGAAGCCGACGGCGAAGAAGACGACCTGCTTGTCGGGGTTGGCGATGGCGATGCGCAGGGCGTCGAGCGGGGAGTAGACCATCCGCACGTCGGCGCCGCGGGCCTTGGCCTCGAGCAGATTCCCGTTGCCGCCGGGGACCCGCATCATGTCGCCGAAGGACGTGAAGATGACCCCCGGCGTCTCGGCCACGGCGATGGCGTCGTCGACCCGGCCCATCGGGATCACGCAGACCGGGCAGCCCGGCCCGTGGACCAGCTCCACCGTCTCGGGGAGGACGTTCTCGATGCCGTGCTTGTAGATGGTGTGGGTGTGGCCGCCGCACACCTCCATGAACTTGTAGTGGCCGCCCTGGGCCAGCTCGGTGATGTGGCCGAGGATGGTCCGGGCCGCCGCCGGGTCGCGGTACTCGTCGACGAATCTCACAGTGTCACCATCCTTAGAGGGGCGCGTCGGCCGAGAACTGCTGGATCTCGTCGTCGTAGACGCTGCCGAGCTGCTTGATGAAGTCGAGGGTGCTGGCCGCCTCCTCCTCGTCGATCTTGGTCATGGCGAAGCCGACGTGGATGAGGACCCAGTCGCCGACCTTGATGCCGCCGGCGTCGCCCATCACCAGGCCGACGTTCACCTCACGGCGCACCCCGTCGACGTCGACGGTGGCCCGGTGGTCGGCCGGATCGAGGATCTCAACTATCTGGCCGGGAATCCCGAGACACATCTGAAACCTCCACGAAATCGGTTTGACCCCAGTCTCGCACCTGGGGAGGGGCTATCAGGGACGGGATCCGGACACCGCCCGGGCGGGCAGCGTGTCGAAGCGGTCCAGCAGGCTGACGAGGATCTCGCGCACGTCGCGCAGCGACTGCACCGACTCGTTCAGGCCCTTGCGGCCGTGCTCGGTGAGGACGTAGGTGCGCCGGGCCGGGCCGGCCTGCGAGGGCTCCCACCACGAGCTCACCATTTCCTCCTTCTCCATGGCCCGGAGGTAGCGGTACAGCCCACCGGGCTCGGCGCCCTTGATCCCCATGCGGCGGACCTGTTCCAGCAGCTCGTAGCCGTGGGACGGGCCTTCGGCCAGCAGCAGGAGGAGGCAGGGCTTCAGGTAGTGCCGGGGCAGGGTGCCGTTCGAGTCGCCGGCCTGGTTGGTCATCGCTCTCCTGCCGACATCGGGACGCTGCGCTCCGCCGCTTCGCTTCGGTGCTCGCTCATCGACTCGCTTCGCTCGGCGATGAGGGGCTTCTCGGCGCGGCGCTCCGCCGCTTCGCTTCGGTGCTCGCTCACGCGTTGGCCTTTCCTGGCTCGTTGTCCCGGCCCGGTCGCGATCTCGCCCGCTGGCCGGCGCACGCGTCCGCCTCGGCGGGCGACATGTGGCACCAGCACTCGTCGTCGCACTCGCCGACGACGGGGTGGACGAGGTCGCTGAACGCCGTCGCCAGCTCCACTTCCCCCTCGGCCCGTCCCCGGACCGAGAGCGCGTACCAGTCGCCGTCCCGGACGAGCGAGCCCTCCTCGACGAGATGGTCGAGATAGGTCGAGAGGTTGTCGTGGGCGTCGACGCCGAGATAGCGGCGGATGAGGGCCATGTCCACGAGGTCGCCGAGGCCCTCGCCGTAGAGCCAGTAGACGACGCGCAGGATCTCGCTGCGCCAGTACAGGGCGCGGAGCGCCTCGGACTTCGGCGCTGAAGAGCTCATCCCGTGCCGCCCCGGGTGGTACGTGGAAACCGGATAGATGCATAATACATCTATAGGCCCCCGGTACGCCGGTCTTTTCTCGACCCATGTGCCAGAATGACGCCCGGTCAACCCGCCTCCGTGCCTGGCCCACCGCGGGTGGCACGTCGGCAATTCCCCCGGAAGGTCCCGCATGAAAAGGCGCTGAGCGAGTTCGGCGAGTTCGCCCGGTCGGGCGACTGATCGCCGGGGCTCCGGAGCCGCTCGGATCCAGCGGGGCTGACCCCCTCCTGGCGTGGACGGTCGAGGAGCTCCCGTCCACCCACCCCACGCACAGGAGAGATTCCACATGTCCTCAACCCCGTCCGTCGCGCTGCCCTCGTACCTGGCTGCGCTCGCCCCCGTCATCGCCAACGTGGTCGCCCCGGCCGCGGCCGAGGTCGACCGCTCCGGGGTGTACCCCCGCGCCGCCCTCGACTCGCTCGGGCGGGCCGGCCTGCTCGGTCTGATCAGCGCCGCCGAAGTCGGTGGCAGTGGTGAGGGGCACCGGGCCGCCGGCGCGGTGGTGCAGGCGCTGGCCGAGCACTGCGGCTCCACCGCCATGGTCGTGATGATGCATTACTGCGCAGCCGCGGTCATCGAGGCCCACGGGCCGGTCGACGTGCGCGAGAAGGTGGCGGCCGGGGAGTACGTGAGCACGCTGGCCTTCTCCGAATCGGGCTCGCGCAGCATGTTCTGGGCTCCCATGTCGACGGCCACCGCGTCCGGCGACGCCGTCCGCCTCGACGCCCAGAAGAGCTGGGTGACGTCGGCCGGGCAGGCCGACGGCTATGTGTGGTCGAGCCGGCCGCTGTCGGGCGACGGCATGAGCACGCTATGGCTGGTCCCGGCCGATACGCCGGGCGTGAAGGCGGGCGGCGCCTTCGACGGCCTCGGCCTGCGGGGCAACTCCTCGACGCCGATGAGCGCAACGGGCGCCGAAGTTCCCGCCCGCGCCGTGCTCGGTCCGGACGGGGGAGGGTTCGATCTCATGCTGGGAACCGTCCTGCCCTACTTCCAGGTGATGAACGCCGCCTTCTCCATCGGCACGGCCAACGCGGCGACGGCCAAGGCCGCCGCCCACGCCGCGGCCACCCGCTTCGAACACCTCGACCAGGCGCTGGCCGACAACCCGGTGGTCCGGGCCAACGTCGCCCGCATGCGACTGAGGACCGACGCCGCCGAGGCCCTGCTGCTCGACACGCTGACCGCTCTGGAAACCGGGCGGGCCGACGCCACGCTGCGGGTGCTCGAAGTGAAAGCGGCGGCCAGCGAGACGGCCATCGACGTGACCGACCTGGCCATGCGGGTCTGCGGCGGGGCCGCGTTCCGCAAGGAGGTGGGCGTGGAGCGCCACTTCCGCGACGCCCGGGCCGCCTCGGTGATGGCTCCCACCACCGAGACGCTCTACGACTTCATCGGCCGGCTCGCCTGCGGCCTTCCGCTCTTCTGATGGCCCCTCTTCTGATGGGCGCCGGCACGCTGGTGATGGGGGCGGTGGCCTACGACCCCAAGGTCGTCACCATCTGGGAAGGCTTCCGCGACTGGTTCGCCGGCCGGGGCCTGGCCTTCGACTACGTCCTGTACTCGAACTACGAGCGCCAGGTCGACGCGCTGATGGCAGGCCACCTCGACGTGGCGTGGAACTCGCCGTTGGCGTGGGTCCGGGCGGCCCGCATGGGACCGGTCACCGCCGTCGCCATGCGCGACAGCGACTGCGACCTCACCTCGGTCGTGGTCGTGCGGGCCGATTCGGCGATCCGGTCCGTTGCCGACCTGGCCGGCCGCACCGTGGCGGTCGGCGCGGTCGACTCGCCCCAGGCCACCCTCATCCCGTTGGCGCACCTCCGTTCCCTGGGCGCGGGTGACATCGACGTGCAGTACCACCCGGTCGGCACCGGCAAGCACGGGGATCACATCGGCGGCGAGCGTCTCGCCGCCCGCAGCATGATGGCGGGCACCGCCGACGCCGCATGCATGATCGACGGCAACCACCTTCGGTTCGGGGTGGAGGGGACCCTGCCGACCGGCTCCACCCGGATCGTCGCCCAGACGCCCCCGTACGACCACTGCAACTTCACCGTCGGCCCCGCGGCCGCGCCGGCGCTGGTCGACCGCTTCACCGGCCTGCTCCTGGAGATGAGCTACGACGACCCCGAGGTCCGGCCCCTGCTGGACCTCGAGGGCCTGAAGGCCTGGCGCCAGGGTCGAACCTCGGGCTACGCCCAGTTGGAGCGGGCGGTGGACGAGGGAGGCTTCTACGACGCCGCCGGCAACGTCACCGCCGGCGACTACCAGCCGTGACCGCGGTCGACGGCGCCCGTCAGGCGGCCGTCACCGTGGTCGATCTCGAGGACCTGGGCATGGACCGTGGCGGCCACCTGCTGCTGAAGCAGGCGTTGGCCCGGGTGCCGGTCGGCGGGCGCGTCGAGGTGCGGGGCCGGGCGCCGGAGTTGGCCGTGCACCTGCGGGCGTGGTGCCGCGCCGCCGGGCACGGCTTCGACTGGCCGTACGTCGTTCGGGGCCGCGCCGCCGATGCCCGGGCGCTCGGGGCGGAGCAGGCCGGTGGCGCCCAGGTGGTGGCCGACCATCCGTCGCCGTCGTGGGGCCTGGCCGCACGCGGCGCGGTCGTCGAGGCGGGTGGGCCGGCCTTCGAGTTCGCCCTCGACGAGAAGGCGGCGGTGTGGACCGGGGCGGCCGCGGGGATCTACCGCCAGGCGGTGGCCAGCCAGTGGGACCCGGCCACGGCCGTCGACTGGGACGAGCCCTTCGACCTGCCCGCCGAGGTCGAGGCGGCGGTGGTCCAGGTCATGACCTACCTGGTCGAGAATGAGAACGCCGCCCTCGTCGTCCCCGCCCGGTTCCTCGGGCAGATCCATCCCCATTTCCGGGAGGTGGTCGGGGTCCTGGCCGTCCAGGTGGCCGACGAGGCGCGCCACGTCGAGGTGTTCACCCGGCGGGCGGCCCTCAAGGGCGACGGCCGGCTGGGCCTGTCCACGGCCGGCGGCCAGGCGTCGTTGCTGACCCTGCTGGAGGAGCCCGATTTCGCCCTCGCCCACTTCCTCCTGTCCGTGCTGGGTGAGGGGACGTTCCTGTCGCTGCTGTCCTTCCTCGAGCGCCACGCCCCCGACCCCGTCACCCGCCGGATCACCCATCTGGCCCTGGCCGACGAGGCGCGTCATGTCGCCTTCGGCATGGCCCACATGGAGGCTGTCCTCGACGTCGACCCCGGCCTACGCGCCCGGCTGGCCACCGCGGTGCGCCGCCGCCACGACGTCCTGGCCCACACCGCCGGGCTCAACGCCGAGGTGTTCGACGCCCTGGTCGTCCTCGCCGCCGGGTCGGTGACGCCCGCCGCCATCGCCGACGGCTTCGAGCGGGTCCAGCAGCTCGAGGCCGAGATGGACGAGGGCCGCCGCCGGCGCCTGACCAAGCTCGGCTTCGCCCCCTCGGAGGCGGCGGACCTGGCCGAGCTCCACACCCGCAACTTCATGTAGCGGGCGTTCTTTGTGAGCCCGGCCACCGCATGGGTAGCTCAACTCACAAAGAAGGGTCAGGCCTTGACGGCTGCGAGCTTGTCGACCAGCTTGGCCACCGCGGAGACCACCGGACTGGCCGGGTCGAAGTCGAGCAGAGGGATCTCGGCCCGGTCGGCGTCGAGGACCTGGGTGCTCCACGGCAGCTCGCCCTCCAGGGTGAGCCCGTGGCGCTCGCAGTACTCGGAGATGGCCTGGGCGTCCTCGGGGGCGCGCAACTTGTTGGCGACGACGCCCACCCGGCCGATCGGCAGCTCGGCGGCGAGGGCGGCCATCCGGCGGGCCGTTTCGAAGGACCGGTAGTAGGGCTCGACGACCAGGAGCAGGGCGTCGACGTGACGGGTGGTGCCCCGGCTCAGGTGCTCGGGCGACGCCTCGAGGTCGAGGATGCTGACGGTGTTGTCGAGCTCCTCGATGTCGGCCAGCAGGGCACTGACCGTGGCGTGGGCCGAACAGAGGCAGCCCTCGTCGGCATGGGCGGGCATGGCCATCATCAGGACGTGGACGTTGTCGGGCGCCAGGCCGCCGTAGCGCTGCACCACGTCCATGACCGGGTCTTTCAGGGCCGCATTGCCGTTCAGCTTCCGGGAGACCAGGCCCATGGGCAGGGGCTGGATGGCCGCAGCCCGCTCGCGGCCGATCCCGAGGGCGGTGGCCACGTTGGGATTGCTGTCGCCGTCGACGACGATCACGTCCTTGCCCTGGCGGGCGAAGAGGCGGGCCATGGTGGAGGAGAGGGTGGTCTTGCCGGCTCCACCCTTCCCGGCGACGGCGATGCGCAGCGCGCTCATGACGAGAGGTTCTCCACCGGCGCCAAGGTGGCCTCGGTGATCTTGTCGTAACGGGTCAGGTAGGCGGAGAGGAAGCGACGACCCTCCCGGAGGGCGCCGGCCCAGGCGTGCAGCCAGTCCACGCCCTCGTCGGTGAGCCGGTAGCTGCGGCGGGCGGGGCCGGCGGTGGAGTGCTCCCACCACGAGGCGACCAGCCCGTCCTGCTCCATGACCCGCAGGGCGCGGTAGAGACCGCCGGGGTCGACGTTGCGCAGGCCCAGCTGGGCGATCTGCTCCAACAGGTCGTAGCCGTGGGCCGGTGTCTCGGCGATGAGCAGCAGGAGGCTGGCGCGCAGATAGTTGCGCGGTAGTCCACCCTGCGGTTCCTCGGTGCTGCGTGACTTCACGTGCCCCCTCCTTGGCCGATGCTGCGTCGATGTTTGCGATCTGGCGGTGTCTTGCTCGTTCCCGTGCTCAGGTACTGCTTCGGGTACTTCGGATGCAGGGGTTGCCTGTTGCACCCCGGGCATCAGTGCTCGTGGGGATGCAGTTCTTCCTTCATGGCCCGGTCCCGCAGGCAGGCCTCGGCCTCGTCCGGCGAGTTGTGGCACCAGCAATCGGCGCTGCACTCCCCGTGGCTGGGCTTCATGAGCTCCTCGAACGAGGCGGCGAACTCCAGGCCACCCTCCCGTGCGCCGGCCTCCGACAGCCGGTAGCGCTCCCCGGTCTTCTCCACGTAGCCCTCGTCCAGGAGCCGGTCGAGGTACTGGACGCCGATGTGGGAATCCACCCCGAGGAAGCGCTCCAGGAGGGTGGCGTCGACCTGATCGCCGAAGCCTTCACCCTTCAGCCAGAACATCACCTGGAGGATCTCGCTGCGCCAATAGAGCGCTCGGAGTGCCTCCGACTTCGGGGGGTGCATAACCTCTTCCACTGAACCTCCTGGAAGTCAGTGTGGGACCTGTCGGAACCCCGGAATGACCGTCAACTTCTACCTGACGGCGCCTCCAGATAGGTGTAGTCTACACTTACTAAACACGAAACGGGGGGGTTCTTCATGCCTTCGAGAAGTCCTGGAACGGACAGTACGCCGACACTTCGCAGGCGCACCGCGGGTGGGTCGCGGGAGGTCGTGCTGCCCGAGGACCCTCAGGGAACCGTCGTACCTGCGGGCGCACCGGGGATCGAGAACTGGCGTGACAACCCGCTCGACCCGATGGCCCCCATCGGCATCCGCTCCCGGGCGGTGGAGCCCGACAGCTCGCTGATCCGCCTCGGCCCGCTGGAGAAGATCTACCTGATCTGGATGGTCGGTGGCTCCTGCGACGGCTGCACCGTCTCGGTGACCGCCGCCACCCACCCCCGGGTGGAGCACCTCCTGGCCGGCATCATCCCCGGCCTGCCCCGGGTGGAGCTGGTCCACACCGTGGTCTCCACCGAGGTGGGCCCGGAGTGGACGCACAACCTCTTCATGGCCGAGCGGGGCGAGCTCGACGCCCCCTACGTCATCACCTGGGAGGGCTCGATCATGGACGAGTCCATCGCCGGTGACGGCTACTGGATGGGCCTGGGCGAAGACCCCCAGACCGGCCGGCAGATCACCTCGCTGGAATGGCTCGACCGCCTCTCCCCCGGAGCGGCCGCCGTCATCGCCATCGGCACCTGCGCCTCCTGGGGCGGCATCCCTGCGGCCAAGGGCAACGTCACCAACTCCATGGGCGTCATGGACTACCTGGGCAAGGACTTCCGCTCCGCCTTCGGCGTGCCGGTGGTCAACGTGCCCGGTTGCTCGCCCATCGGGGAGAACTACATCGAGACCGCCGCTGCGGTCTGCCTCTTCCTCAACGGCCTGGCCCCCCTGCCCGAGTTCGACGAGCTGGGCCGGCCCGCCTGGCTGTTCGGCGAGACGGTGCACCGTCACTGCCCCCGGGCCGGCTACTACGAAGAGGGCGTCTTCGCCCGGGAGTACGGCGACAAGGAGTGCCTGGTCGAGCTGGGCTGTTGGGGCCCGGTGGTCCAGTGCAACATCGCCGAGCGGGGCATGGTCGACGGCCACGGCGGCTGCATGCAGATGGGCGGCATCTGCATCGGCTGCACCATGCCCGGCTTCCCCGACAAGTTCAGCCCCATCACCGAGATCGCTCCCGGCTCGCTGATCTCCTCCACCACCTCCCGGGCCGTCGGCGGCTTCATCCGCCGCATGCGCTACCTGTCCCGGGTGGACAAGAACATGACGGTGCGCTGGGAGAAGGACCCGCCCTCGGGCTGGGCCCGGGCCAAGACCGGCCCCCGCGGCGGCGCCAAGGTCGTCCACAAGTTCTATTCCAAGTACCAGCACAGCCACGAGGGTGGCGGCAAGAAGACCTATGGCGAGAGCCACGAGGGTCGGGGCCGCAACCGCTTCGAGGCCGGCGTCAACTGGTAGCGGTTCTCCGCTCCCACCCCGGTGCCGCGGCGATGCTCGCCCCGGCACCGGTGCTTCAGCAGTTCGGAACGATCTCACAGCTCTGAGGGAGAAACGCGCTCACCATGTGCTTCAAGAACCTGCCTATCGAATTCGACGCCAAGGGCAAGGCCCACCTCAAGGAGGGGGTCAAGGATCCCTACTCGGTGACGGTGGCCGAGCCCCGGGGCTACGTGCGGCGCAAGGAGGGCCCCGGCGCCCA
>JALYYN010000251.1 GCA_030946525.1 Actinomycetota bacterium
TTGGGGGGGTCGCCAGGGTCTGGTAGACGACGCAGTAGCGCTCCGTCAGGCGGATCAGCGTGGCGAGCTGCTCGTCCGAGGCGTCGGTGTCGAGTGCGAACTGCAGCCGGATGGCGGTAAAGCCGACAGGCGCGTCCTTCGCCACCCCCAACGTTCCTCGGAAGTCGAGGTCGCCCTCGGCACGGACGGTCCCGCCGCGGATCGGAATTTCCAGTGACGTGGCGACGGCGCGGAGTGTCACCCCCGAGCAGGCGACGAGGGCCTGCAGGAGCATGTCACCCGAGCACAGGACCGTCGCCGCCGGTTGCAGGATGGAGTCCCGCCTCGGCGATCGCCCGGCCTGTCTCGACCGAGCAACTGATGCCGTCTCCGAGGGTGCCGTCGGCGCGGAGCGTGACGACGGCCGCCACCGGATCGTCGCGGAAGCGCTCCTTCAGTGGCGCCTGAACCGCCCGAAGCTCATCTCGTTCCATCCTCGCGTGCTCCGATCTCGGCCGTCGTTCTGCGACATCCAGGTAGCACTATCGCGTGTCCAGCGGGCGGAGGGCGGCGACATGCCGGGAAGGCCGTCGCCGCATGGCGGCGACGGTGGCGGGCTGTCAACACGGCGGTCGGCACTACCCGACTCTCCGCGTCTCGACCCGTTCGCCCCGGTAACCCGGTATTGGAAGGAGGGTGATCGACGACGCCGGCGGAATGCAGCGGCTCGGCATTCGGGCGAGCAGCTCATGCCGAACTCACGCGCTGTCGGGGCGTCGTGGCAAACGGCAACAACATCTCACTACAAAAGGCTGTAGGAGCCGTCGGCGTGTCGCCGAAAGTATGCGGCGTAGCCACCCGGATTCCCATCGCGATGCTTCGGGAGGAAGACACCATCACGTGTGGTTGGCCCATCCTGGGCACGCGCGGCGAACGTCGTTGGCTCGGAATCGCGGCAGAAACCGCCCTTCATCGACGCCGCGCCGGATGTCGTCGACGAACCTGCTCATCGCTCCGATGCTATCCGCCTGAGTTGATCGACGTTCCGTCGAGAGGACGGCGTTACCCCGGCGCGCCGGACGTGCTGTACTCGGGCGCTTGCTGAGCTAGGCGGAGTCGACGGGCGCTCGGCGTGGGGACCGCCCGGTATCGCGGGACTCAGGCGCCCCCGGTGCGCATGCTCAACACCATCCTCGGTGCATTCGACCGGGCTCGCGAGTTCCTTGACCGTTCGGTCGGGAACGCAAGGTCGTTGGCGGCGCAGTGGTGGAGCCCTAGAGTTCAACCTATGAACATCGCACAAGACGAGGCCGGCCAAATCTTTGTGAGCTATGTTCATTCTGACGAAGACCGGGTCATCCCAGTGTGCGACTGGTTGGCCGAAGAAGGTTTTAACATCTGGGCGGATTATCGAAGATTGAAACCCGGACAAAACTGGGACTTTGAAATCAAGAAGGCCCTGGATAGAGCCGACCTTGTGATCGTTTTTGTGTCTATGAATTCCGTCGATCATCGAGGTTACGCTCAACGCGAAATTCGACTTGCGCTAGACAAGATGTCTGAGAAGCTCATGGAAGACATCTATCTCATCCCCGTGATACTGGACGAGCAGGCTGCCATACCTGAGCAACTCCGATCTCTTCATCACATAAGAGCCTCGGATGGCCGCTTTCGGGAAAAGCTCGCGGACGCGCTGCGATACCAGTTCGGGCGTCTCGGCATACAGCTGAGTCGGACCCAAAGGGAAGCCAACCTCTATTGGAGCAGCACGGCACTGATCGAGCGTTGGGAAGGGTTGCCCGGCTACGAGGCGGAAATCCAGTTCATCGACGTACGTTCCGAGCGGTACAGTAACGCCTCGGAGATCGGGGGTTGCATCAGGGGCGACCTTATTAGGGACCTGCATAGCTATCGTGCGTTGAAGCTAGCTCAGGAGCCGAAGCATTACAACTTCGGGCAAGACGCTTTCAGGCGCACGAGTACGTATGCGGCTCATCATGACGATCCGTATGTGCGGGGGAAGGTGCTGACCGTCCGCTATTTGATCCGTTGGTATGGCGCTGGTGGCGCACACGGGATGCATCACTACCGAACATATCCGTTCCTCCTCGATCCGCTCATACTGATTCCCGCTCTTTCGGTCGTATTTGCTGATGGCGCGTCGGCGTTGCCCTTTATTCAGTCAGCGGCACGTCAAGCGCTCTCACAGGTCCGAATTCAATCTAATCCTGAAGACGATCCGTACGGGCTTGATAGCGGGTGGATTGCCAGTGGTACCGAGGGATGGGACGACTTCCGGACATTCGTATTTGCCCGAGACGGCCTAGAATTGTTCTTTCCGCCATACCAGGTCGGGCCCTACGCCGTGGGTATCCAGTCAGCCTCGGTTCCATACGCTCTCATTCGCCATTTCTTAAAAGAGGAGTATCGAACCGCGCTAGACATAGAATGGGCCTAAGGGCACGAAATGGAGGAAGTCGACCAATATATCGCCATGTCCGACGATCAGCGCCATCAATGTCGCGGACCGAACCATGCCTACTTGGCGGGCTCGGCAACGCCGCCGAGAACCGGCGTACTCAGGCGGACCGGCCGCTGGCTAACGCATTACGCGCTTTGGGCACGCTCTGTTGCGCCGCCTTCGCGGAACGTGCCGATGTCGGAGGGTGCCCACAAACGGCCGCTGACGGTGCTCCCGCCGACCCTTCACAGCCCTGACTTGACATCCCACGACTCCTCCGGACGGGAGATCACATATTCCGACGCGCTTCTCACCCGAATCCTTTTGCTGACCCACACGGGGTCAGTCCATGTTTCTGCTGCTTCAGCCGGGGCGGAACGGGCGGAGGCCATCCTCCGGCGTCGACACGAGGCCCTCGAAGCCGGCGGTCGTGGCTAGGGCGTTCCAGCGGTCGCGGTCCCAGCTGGCGACGGAGTCCACGATGGCGCCGTCCGGGCCGACGAGGAAGATGGCCGGGACCGCTTCGAGCCCGTAGGCGGCGGAGACCTCGTAGGGGGCGGACTCCGAGAGGGTGGGGACCCGCTGGCCCTCGGTCTCGCCGAACGTGGTCAGCTCGTCGGGCGGATCCTCGCCGATGGCGACGACTCGCACGCCACCCTCGGCCAGGGCGGTGAGCATGGGCGCGACCATCTTGCACACCGGGCAGCTGACCTTGAAGAAGGTGATGACGGTGGGGCCCTCCGTCCACGGATCGGCCACGGTCCCGCCGCCGTCGAGGGCGGGCAGGGAGAAGGAGGGGGCGAGGTCACCGACGCTCAGCATGAGAGTGATCGTACGAGAGCCCGGCACTACTCTCGCAACATGGCCAGCAAGAAGAAGCCGAACCGGCCGCGCCCGCCCTCCGGGCCGCGCCCCGCTTCAAAGCAGGGTTCGCCGAAACCTGCGCCGGCGAAGCCTCCGATCAAGCCGCCGGCGGCCGGCGCGGCCTCGACCAGGCGTGCGCCGATCAGGCCAGGTGCCTCGACCAAGCCGGGCCCGGCCAAGCCCGGGTCGACCAGGGCCGGCGCCGCCGGCGCCAAAGGCCTGACCCGCACCGAGCGCCTGGCCGCCGCGGAGAAGGCACGCAAGGCCAAGGCCACCCGCACGCGGGCCATCATCGCCGGAGGGCTGGTGGCGGTCGTCGCTCTCCTCACCGTCACGATCATCTCCAGCCGCCGCTCGAACGACCGTACGGTCGCCAAGCTGGAGGCGGGCGGATCCTGCAAGTACGACACCAAGTCCGACACCGACGGCGGGGCGGGCAACAACCACGTGGACGGCGACGTGAAGTACAGCGTCGACCCCCCGGCCGGCGGCAATCACAACCCGACGGCGGCCGCGGCCGGCGTCTACACGGCGGACAACACGCCCCCCGACGGTCAGCTCGTGCACGCCCTGGAGCACGGCTACATCGACATCTGGTACCGCCCCGACATCCCGGCAAGGTCCCTCGACGACCTCAAGGCGCTCGCCGGGAAGTACTCCAGCGACGTCCTGCTCGTACCCCGGGCGTCGATCAAGGTGCCGGTGGCGGCCACCGCCTGGCACCATCGGCTGCTCTGCTCCCAGCCCGACCTGACGTCACTGGAGTTGTTCGTGACGACGTATCGCAACAAGGGCCCGGAGCGGATCCCCCACTGACACGCGCGAGACTGCTGGGATGCGATTCAACCGGAGCGGCTTCGGCGCGGTCCTGGCCGCGATCGGCCTCCTCCTTTCCGCCTGCAGCGGCGGCGGTGGTGGCAGGCCGGCAGCGGCGGCCTCCACCGCCTCCCTGACCGCGGACGACGCCACCAGCACCACGGCCGCGTCCAGCACGACCACCACCGAGGCGCCGACCACGACCACGGCGGCGCCCAAGGCGACCACTCCTCCTCCCGCCGGCCTCGGCTCCGGGTCCACCGGCCCCGCCGTCCTGGCCCTCCAGCAGCGCCTCGTGGCCCTCCACTACTGGGTCGGTACGCCCGACGGCGTCTTCGCCCAGGACACGGTCTACGCAGTCACCGCGTTCCAGAAGGTCACCGGCATGGCCCGCACCGGCCGGGCCACTGACGACGTCCTCAAGGCCATGGAAACGGCGACGACGCCCGCGCCCCTGGTCGCAGGCGGTGAGGCGCACCGGATCGAGGTCGACATTCCCCGCCAGGTCCTGTTCCTCTACGAGGGCGGGGCGATCACCGAGATCCTCCCTGTGTCGACCGGCAGCATGGAGCGGTTCTGCTCCGAGGGCTACTGCCGCATCGCCGGCACCCCGACGGGCGCCTTCAAGGTCTACCGGCAGGACACGGGCTGGAACGACGGCCCGCTGGGCGCCCTCTACAACGCCAACTTCATCGTCGGGGGCATCGCCATCCACGGCGCCCAGTCGGTCCCAGCCACGCCCGCTTCGCACGGGTGCATCCGCATCCCGATGAGCGCGGCGGAGTGGTTCCCGACCAAGGCCCGCATCGGCACGCCCGTCTACGTGACCGGGGGCCCCAACACCGTCTCCGCCAACGACATCGTGGGCCCGGCCCCCGCCACCACGGTGGCGCCCGGGGTCAACCCCCAGACCACGGTCACCACCGCCCCCGGCCTCCTGGGCGGCCTGCTGGGCGGCAAGTAGTCCCAGGGCCGGAACCCCGGGTCAGCCGGCAGGGCCGGGGGAGCCGTCCTCGTCGTAGCCGGCGTAGCCGGTGGACTCCAGCTCCTCGGCCAGCTCGGGGCCGCCGCTGGCCACGATGCGGCCCTTGCGCAGCACCGACACCACGTCGGGGCGCAGTTCCCGCAGGAGCCTGCTGTAGTGGGTGATGACCAGCACGCCGAGGCCCACCTCGTTGGTGATCAGCTCGATGCGCTGGGACACCGCCTTGAGGGCGTCGACGTCGAGGCCGGAGTCGATCTCGTCGAGGATGGCGATCTTCGGCGCCAGCACGCCCAGTTGGAGCGTCTCGTTGCGCTTCTTCTCGCCGCCGGACAGGTCGACGTTCAGCGGGCGGGCGAGCAGGGCGGGGCTGACCCCGACGCGCACCGCCTCGGCGGCCACGAGGGCGACCACGTCGGCCGTGGCCCGGCCCTGAGGGGCCAGGGCGGCGGCCATGGCGTCCTGGAGCGACACGCCCGGCACCTCGGTCGGGTACTGCATGGCCAGGAACATCCCGGCCTGGGCCCGCCTCCAGGACGGCATGCCGAGCAGCTCCACCCCGTCGAGGGTGACGCTGCCGCCGTAGACCTCGTAGCCGGGGGCGCCCATGATGACGTGGGACAGCGTCGACTTGCCCGAGCCGTTGGGGCCCATGACGGCGTGGACCCGGCCGCTGGAGACCTCGAGGTCGACCCCGCGCAGGATTTCCTTGCCGTCGACGCCCGCCCGCAGCCCCGACACCACCAGTGAGCTCATCGGGCCGCCGCCTTCGGCGGCTGCCCCGCTGAGCGGGGCACTGTGTTCGTCGATTCGCTCGCCTGCGGCTCGCTCACGCCTTCACCTCGACGATGACGTCTCCGCCCTCGACTCTCACGTCGTAGACCGGCACCGGGGCGGTGGCGGGCAGGGTCTGGGGCTCCCCTGTGAGCAGGGAGAAGGTGCTCCCGTGCTTCCAGCATTCGATCTCGCGCTCGTCGGGCCAGACCTCGCCCTCGGACAGGGAGAAGTCGGCGTGGCTGCAGCGGTCGCCGATGGCGTAGAAGTCGTCGCCGATGCGCACGACGCAGATCCGCAGGTCGCCGATGTCGAAGCGCCGGGCGGCGCCCGGGGCGATCTCGTCGGCCGCGCAGAGCCGCTCGGTGTGCAGCGTGCTCATGCCGTGGCCCCTGCCCGCTCGGCCAGGCGGCGGACGATGGTGGCCCGCAGGCCGGAGACGGCCTCAGAGACGGGAAGGCGGTCGAGCACCTCGGTGAAGAACCCGAGGACGATGAGCCGCTCGGCGACCTCGGGCGGGATGCCCCGGCTCTCCAGGTAGTAGCGCTGCTCGTCGTCGATGGGCCCGACGGCGGAGGCGTGGCTGCAGACCACGTCGTTGGTCTCGATCTCGAGGTTCGGCACCGACTCGGCGCCCGCCCCCTCGGAGAGGACCAGGTTGCGGTTGGTCTGGTAAGCGTTGGTGCCCCGGGCCTCCTTGCCCACCCGGATGAGCCCCGAGTACACCGACCGGGCGGTGTCGGACACCGCCCCTTTGAAGAGGAGGTCGCTGGTGGTCTTCGGGGCGATGTGGTCCTGGATGGTGCGGAAGTCGTGCATGCGGCTGCCGTCGGCGAAGTAGATGGCGGTGAGGTAGCTGGTGCCGCCCTTGCCGTCGATGCGGGAGTCGGTACGGACCCGCGCGTAGTCGCCGCCGAGGGCCACCACCGAGGACTGGAGGGTGGCGTCGCGGCCGACCCGGCTCGACTGGTAGCCGACCTGGAAGACCCGGGCGCCCAGGTCCTGGACGTTCAGGTAGCGCAGGCGGGCGGCGTCGGCCACGTCGAGCTCGACGACCGGATCGGAGAAGGCGGCGACGTCGGACGACGACTGGTGCTCGATGACGGTGGCGTCGCTGTTCTCGGCGGCCAGGACGATGGTCCGCGAGAAGGACGCGATCCCGTCGCCGTCGAGATGGTGGACCACCACGATGGGACGGTCGACGACCATGCCGCGGGGGATGCGGATGACGGTGGCGCCGGGGAGGAAGGCGGTGTTGAGCTCGGTGAAGGCATCGGCGACGGCGGCCCGGCCCACGAGGTCGTCACCGTCGGGCAGGTCGGCGGCGTCGGCGACCACCAGGCCCCGGGCGGCCAGGGCGGGGTCGACCTCGATGCGGGCCGGCCGGCCGTTGTGGACGACGACCAGGGCGGCCCGCTCGCCGGTGCCCTCGGGCATGGTCGCGGCCTCGGCGCTCCAGTCACGCCCGCCGGCGTCGGTGGCCGGGCGGTAGGCGTCGAGGTCGAGCTCACCGATGCGGCTGTAGCGCCAGATCTCCTCGGATGCGTCGGGCAGCGAACCGGCGTTGAAGCGCTCGGCGGCGGCCGTGCGCCTGACCCGCAGCCAGTCCGGTCCGCCGAGGGAGGCGGCGGCCTGAGCGGTGAAAGTACCTGCGGCTCGCGTGTTCAGAAAAGACCCTTCTTCTCGCGGCATGCGAGGCCGTCGACCGACCTCGGGGACGAGTCTACGGGGTCAGCCGGGACGACCGGAGCGGCCGACCTCGGTGGGTCGGCTGTCCTCGGCGCCGCGGACGCCGTCGGAGCCGAGCTCGCGGGGCGATTCGGGGGCGCCGGGCGCCGGGCGCACGACCCGGCCGGCGGCCTGGTCGACCAGGCGACCGACCTCGGCGCCGTCGATTGTCTCCTTCTCGAGGAGGGCCCGCGCCACCAGGTCGAGGCCGCCGCGCAGCTCGCCGAGCACCTGGCGGGCCCGGTCCTCCTGGCGCCGCAGGATGTGCTCGACCTCCTCGTCGACCACCCGCGCCGTGTCGTCGCTGTAGTCACGGCTGTGCATGAGATCCTCGCCGAGGAAGACCATTCCCTGCGATCCCCACGCCATGGGACCGACCCTGTCGCTCATGCCCCACTCCCGCACCATCTTGCGGGCCAGCTCGGTGCAGCCGACCAGGTCGTTGTTGGCGCCGGTGGAGCGGTTGCCGAAGACCAGCTCCTCGGCGATGCGGCCGCCCAGGCGCACGACGAGGGAGTCCTCGATGTAGGGCTGGGTGTAGATGTGGCGTTCCTCGAGGGGGAGCTGCTGCGTGACCCCCAGGGCCATGCCCGACGGCAGGATCGTGACCTTGTGCACGGGATCGGCGTGCTCGAGGGCGTAGGCCAGCACCGCGTGGCCACCCTCGTGGTAGGCGATGACCTCTTTCTCGCTGCCCGAGAGGGCCATCGACTCCCGCCGCTGGCCCATGAGGATCCGGTCGCGGGCGGCCTCGAAGTCGTCCATGTGGACGTCCTTGGACCCGCGGCGCACGGCGTGCAGCGCGGCCTCGTTGACCAGGTTCGACAAGTCGGCGCCGCTCATGCCGGGCGTGCCCCGGGCGATGACGGAGAGGTCGACGTCCGACGAGATCCGCTTGTCCTTGGTGTGCACCACCAGGATCGGCAGGCGCTCCTCCAGGTCGGGGAGGGGGACGACCACCTGGCGGTCGAAGCGGCCCGGGCGCAGCAGAGCGGGGTCGAGGATGTCGGGGCGGTTGGTGGCCGCCATCATCACCACGCCTTCGGTGGTCTCGAAGCCGTCCATCTCCGACAGCATCTGGTTGAGCGTCTGCTCGCGCTCGTCGTGGCCCCCGCCCAGGCCGGCGCCCCGCTTGCGGCCGATGGAGTCGATCTCGTCGACGAAGATGATGCAGGGGGCCTGCTTGCGGGCCGTCTGGAACAGGTCACGCACGCGCGCCGCGCCGACACCGACGAACATCTCCATGAAGTCGGAGCCGGTGATGGACATGAACGGCACGCCGGCCTCACCGGCCACGGCCCGGGCGATGAGGGTCTTCCCGGTGCCCGGAGGGCCGACCAGCAGCACCCCCTTCGGGATGCGGGCGCCGATGTCGCGGAACTTTCCGGGCGCCTTCAGGAAGTCGACGACCTCGTTGATCTCCTGCTTCACGCCGTCGTAGCCGGCGACGTCGGCGAAGGTCGTCTTCGGCTTCTCCGTCGTGTACACCTTGGCCTTCGATCGGCCGATCGACATGATCCCGGCCATCTGGCCCTGGGCTCGCCGGCCCATCCACCACCAGAAGGCCACCAGCAGACCGATGGGCAGGACCCACACGAGGAGCGAGCCGATCAGGTTCGAGCTCGGCGGGTGGTAGTCCTCCTTCACGCCCTTGTCGCGGAGCAGGGCGATGTCGGCGTCGGGAATCCTGGCCGGGGCGGTGGTGGTGAACTTGTCGCCGTTCTGCATGACGCCGGTGATGTGCGAGGTGTCGTTGTCGACGTCGACCTTGACCACCTGGCCGGACCTCACGCGGTCGAGGAAGGTCGTGTAGTCGATCTTCTTGGTGCTCGAGCGGGTCATGGCCGGCGCAGCCAGGAGGGCGAGCAGGGCGACGCCGATGAGCACCCACACCACCGGGCGGGGCCAGTTCGTGCCCGTACCTGGCGCGGTGCCGCCCGTACCTGGCAGTTTGGGGGCGCCCGGCGGCCGGTCCTTGCGCGCGCCGCGCGGGTCGGGGGGCGGAGGAGTCACCTGTCCATGGTAGGCCGCACCTGCGCCCTAGCGGCTGCGCACCTTGCGCCGGGACGGCCGGACACCCTGCGCTGGGTCGGCGGGACATCCGCGCCGGGACGGCAGGAGCCGGGTACTTTGCTCGGATGTTCCGCCCGCGCCTGTGCGCCCGACCGGGATGCGGCGCGCCCGCCACCGCCGTGCTGACCTTCCAGTACGCGACGAGGACGGTCTGGCTGCTCGACCCGGCCGAGCCCGACCCCGCCGCCATCGACCTCTGCGGCCGCCATGCCGACCGCACTGCGCCGCCCAAGGGCTGGACCGGCCACGACCGCCGGGCCGGCGCCGCCGGCGTCTCGACCCCGGTCGCTTCCTAGCGCTCCCTACGCTGGGACGCGTGGAACCTCCGCCCCAGCCGACCGATGGCCAGCCGCTCGACGACCGGCCGCCGCCCGGCCCGCCCGGCCCGGCCGTCCGGGTCGACCCACCAGTGCGGTGGGGGCTCGGTGACGTGGCCTTGGGCCTGGTCGTCGGGCTGACCCTGTCGAGCCTGTTCGCCGCCGCCTGGCTGGCGGCGTCGGGCGGGGGCGACCTCGGCCTCACCGGCCAGGCCCTCAGCGAGATCGGCCTGTGGACCGGATTGGCGGGGTCGGCCGTGGTGGCCAGCCGCCGCAAGGGTCGGGGGACCCTGCGGGCGGACTTCGGGTTCGGGTTCCGCTGGTCCGACCTGGCCCTGGGTCCGGCGGTGGCCATCGGCGTCCAGCTCCTCGTGCTGCCCCTCGTCAGCCTGCTCCTCCGGCCCCTGCTGGGCCAGCCCGAGGTGTCGGGGCCGGTGCGGGACCTCATGGACAAGGCCAGCGGACCAGCCTTCGTCGGCCTGGTCGCCACCGTCGCCGTCGGCGCCCCGCTGGTCGAAGAGCTGTTCTTCCGGGGACTGCTGCTGCGGTCACTGCAGAAGCGCATGCCCGTCGCCCTGGCCATCGTCCTGGCGTCGGTGGCGTTCGGGTTGGCTCACGCCAGCAGCCTCCCGGCCGATGCGGTGATCCTGGTGATCGTCAGCCTGACCATCTTCGGCGCCGTGCTGTCGATCCTGGCGGTGCGGACCGGCCGGCTGGGACCGGGCATCCTGGCCCACGCCACCTTCAACCTCTTCACCGTCATCTACCTGGCCGCCACCCGCTGATCAAGCGGGGCCTGGGCCCGGCCGATCAGGTGCTGGTGGGAGGCAGGGTGGCGGTGACCGCCGGGGTCGTCGTGGTCGTGGTGGTGACCTCGGGGGCGACGGTGGTGGTCGTGGTCGCCTCGGGCGGCGGCGCGGGCGCCACCGTCGTGGTGGTGGTGTCGGGCGGGGCGACGGCGTTGGGAACGGCCTTGCCCTCGTCCGGCGGCGCCACCGCCTCGGGGCTGTTGAGGACGTGGACCACGGTTCCGGCGCTGATCTGGTCGTAGAACGTGGGCGCCGCGTACATCGGGATGCGGATGCAGCCGTGGGAGGCGGGGTAGGCCGGGATCGACGGTGAGCCGTGGATGGCGATGCCGCCGTTGAAGTACATCGGCCACCACAGCTCGCCGAGGGGGCTGACCTCGAGGCCGACGGCCTTGCGGCCGATCCGGAACGTCCCGCCCGGCGTCAGCGCGGTGTCGCAGGCGCCGTCGACGCAGTAGTGCTCCCCCGAGCCGGTCGACACCGGCAGGATGCGGGCGAGGGATCCGTTCTGCCAGAAGAAGAGCACCTGGCGGGCGACGTCGATCTCGATCCGGGTCGGCGCGCCGTTCGGGACCATGGGGCCCGGCTTGGAGGCCTTGGCGAGGGCCGCTTCGGTCTCCGGGCCGTCGGTGCCGTCGCGCGTCAGGCCCTCGACCTTCTGGAAGGCCATGAGGCTGTAGGTGGTGCGGGCGCCCCACTGGCCGTCGGGCGTGCCCACGTCGTAGCCGAGGTCGGCCAGCCGCTGCTGGAGGGCCATGACCTGGGGCACCGACGCGGTCGCCGACTTCTGGGCCGGTGCGGTGGAGGTCGTCGTATCGGGGGCGGCGGTCGTGGTGGTCGTCGCCTCGAGCGTGGTCGACGTGGTGGTCGTCGCCTCCAGCGTGGTCGACGGGTCGGCGGCGCCCACCGCCCGGGTGGCGCCGCTGCCGGCGTTCGCCGACGAGCACGCCGACAGGCCCAGGGCCAGGACGGCCAGGACCTTGCGCGCACCGGTCCTGGGGGTTCCGGCCTTCCGCACCGCTACAGAACGCATTTCGTTCCTCATAACCGCCTTTGACAGCTGGAGCGCTGCAATCGTTCCACACTTTTTCCACCGCGGTCGAAGGGCGCTCAAGTGCGCCGGCCGCCGTGCCGACAACAGAACTGCCTTGGGAGGCAGGAAAGAGGGGGTCATCATGAGGTGTCCGACGTGCCGTGCCAGCACGATGGTGGGGATCAGCCTGCAGCTCCAGGGCGACCGGGTCACCATGCACTCCTGCTCGCACTGCGACCTGCGGTGGTGGGAGCGCAACGGCGAGCGTATGGCGCTCCCGTCGGTCCTGGAGCTCGTCGCCGCCCGCTGACGCAGGCGACCCAATAGGTCCCCGACAGCCGGCGACGCCGTCGCCGCAAACCGGAGTGACAAGATAAGGGCATGCCCCGCGTGACCTCGCCGGCGGTCGAAGCCGTGCGCCCGCCGATGCTCGAGTCGGTGCAGACGCGCCTGCGGGAGGGCTTCTCCACCCGCCGGCGGCCATCGGTGGAGAGCATGATCACCTTCGGGGTCATCGCCGCCGCCATCATCTTCACCTTCGTCCAGCTCCAGCCGTCCCTGATCTTCGCCCACACCACCCCCGCGGGCGGCGACACCGGTTCCCACGTGTGGGGCCCGGCCTTCATGCGGGACCACCTGCTCCCGAAGCTCCGGATCACCGGGTGGGCGCCCGACTGGTACTCCGGCTTCCCCGCCTACGAGTTCTACTTCCCCCTCCCGGCCTTCGTCATCGCCATCCTGAGCTACGTGCTGCCCTACGGGATCGCCTTCAAGCTGGTCACCGTGGCCGGCGTCCTCACCCTCCCCATCGCCGCCTGGGCTTTCGGCAAATTGTCCGGCATGCGGTTCCCCGGCCCCGCCCTGCTCGGCATCGCCACCATCCCGTTCCTGTTCGACCGTGGGTTCACCATCTACGGCGGGAACATCGCGTCGACCCTGGCGGGTGAGTTCGCGTTCTCGATCAGCCTGTCCTTCGCCCTGGTGTTCCTCGGCGTGGTGGCCCGGGGCCTCGACACGGGCAAGCACCGGGGCCTGGCTGCGGTCCTGCTGGCCCTGACCGGGCTCAGCCACCTGCTCCCGACGGTGTTCGCGGTGGTCGGCGCACTGATCCTCTACCTCCTGCGGCCGGGGCGCCGCCGGCTGGCCTTCACCGCCACCATCCTGGGCGTCGGCGGGATGGTGGCGGCCTTCTGGTCCGTGCCCTTCCTCTTCCGGCTGCCCTACGCCAACAACATGGGCTGGGAGAAGATCACCGAGTACAGCAAGAACCTCTTCCCCCACAACCTGCGGTGGCTGGTGTTCCTGGCCCTCGGAGGCGCCATCGCCAGCGTGGTCAACCGCCGCCGGACCGGCCTCTTCCTGGTCGGCATGGCGACGATCAGCGGCATCCTGTTCGTGACCGCCCCCCAGGGCCGGCTCTGGAACGCCCGGGTCCTGCCGTTCTGGTACCTGTGTCTCTACCTCCTGGGGGGCGTGGCCGTCGCCGAGGCCGGCCCCGCCCTCGGCCGATGGATCGCCGCCGACCCCGACAACCCCTCGCCGCTCGGCCGCCTCCTGACGCCGGTCGCCGCCGCGTTCGCGGCGTGGATGTTCGTCGGCCTGCCCCTGGGCGTCCTGCCCGGGTGGCTGCCGAAGCCGGCGACCACCGACGTCAGCTTCATCCCGTCCTGGGCCAAGTGGAACTACTCGGGCTACGAGCGCAAGGCGGCCTACCCGGAGTACAAGTCGATCATCGACACGATGGGCGACGTCGGCCGGACCTACGGCTGCGGCCGGGCCCACTGGGAGTACGAGTCGGGCCTCGACCGCTTCGGCACCCCGATGGCGCTCATGCTCCTGCCCTACTGGACCGACGGCTGCATCGGCTCCATGGAGGGCCTGTACTTCGAGTCCTCGGCGACGGTGCCCTACCACTTCCTGTCGGCCGCGGAGCTGTCCAATGCGCCGTCGAACCCGATGCGGGACCTCCCGTACCCGACGCTGAACGTCGCCGACGGCGTCAAGCACCTGCAGCTCCTCGGCGCCAAGTACTACATGGCGTTCTCGCCCGAGACCCTCGCCGAGGCCCGGGTCAACCCGGACCTCACCGCCATCGCCACCATCCCGAAGCAGCCGGCGGTGAGCGGGTCGCAGGAGTGGACGGTGTTCGAGATCCGGGGATCGGAGCTGGTCACGCCGCTGCAGAACGAGCCTGCGGTGGTCACGGGCCCGGTGTCGGGCGAGCAGCCCTGGATGAACATGAGCGTCGACTGGTACCAGGAATTCAACGACCAGGACGTCTTCCTCGCCGCCTCCGGGCCCAAGGAGTGGCAGCGGGTCGCGGTCCACACCCAGAAGACCTCCCTGAAGACGGTCGGCGCCGGGGTCACCGTCGACCCGGTGCAACGCAAGCCGGTGACGCCCGCCAAGGTCACAAACATCAAGTCCGACGACGACGACATCAGCTTCGACGTCGACCGCGTGGGCTCGCCGGTGCTGGTCAAGGCCTCGTACTTCCCGAACTGGAAGGTGAGCGGGGCCAAGGGCGTCTACCGGGTCACGCCCAACATGATGGTGGTCATCCCGACGTCGACCCACGTCAAGCTGCACTACGGGTACACGCCGGTCGACGGGCTGGGGTACGCCCTGACCCTCGGTGGGATCGCCGTGGCCGTCGCCTTCGCCCGCAGCGGCCCCGTCGGCTTCGGTGACCCCGAGCGCGACGCCGAGGACCGCCCTCCGGCCGAGCCCGTCATCGCCGACGGCGGCGCCGCTCCGGCGGCCGCCCCTCCGGCCCGGCCGCCGGTCACGGTGCTGGACCGCGGCAGCTGAGGACCACGGTCGCGCGCCTCCTCTGACGACATGGATCTGACAGAAGCTCCCACCTTCCGGCGCGCCGCCGGTCGCCCCCGGACGGCCGACACCGGCGCGCTCCCCCCCGAGGGCGGCGTGCCCTGGGCCGCGATCGGCCTGGGGATCACCCTGGTCCTGGGGCTCGTGGTCCGGTTCGTGACCGTGTCGGCCCTGTGGCTGGACGAGGCCCAGACCGTGGCCATCGCCAAGCTGCCGCTGAGCCGCCTGCCCGAGGGCCTCCGCCACGACGGCGCGCCTCCGCTCTTCTACGTCCTGCTCCACGGCTGGATGCGCATCTTCGGCGACAGCAACCTCTCGGTCCGGTTCCTGCCCGGCCTGTTCTCCGCCGCCGCCGTCCCGCTCGTCTGGCTTGCCGGCCGGCGCCTGGGCGGGCGCACCGTGGCCTGGTCCGCCACCGTGCTCATGGCTGCGTCGCCCTTCGCGGTGCGCTACGCCACCGAGACGCGCATGTACTCCCTGGTCGTGCTGGCCGTCCTCGTCGGGTACCTGGCCCTGATGGAGCTGCTGGAGCGGCCGGGGTCCCGCCGGGCGATGGTCGGCGTGGGGTCGGTCACCGCCACCCTGCTCCTCACCCACTACTGGTCGCTGTACCTGCTGGCCGTCACCGGGGGGATCCTCGTCGCCCTGGCGTGGCGCGGGCCGTCGCCGGCCCGGGAGGGGGCCCGCCGGGGGCTGCTGGCCATGGCCGTCGGGTCGATCGCCTTCGTGCCGTGGCTGCCGTCGTTCTTCTTCCAGCTGGCCCACACGGGCACGCCGTGGGGGGGCGCCGGCCGGCTGCGCTCCATGATCGACACGGTCTTCGACTTCTCCGGCGGCTATTCCGAGCCCGGCCTGCTCCTCGGCATGCTCACCTACGGCCTGCTGGCCCTGGCCCTGGCCGGCCTGGCCGTCGACGGTCGGCGGGTCGAGCTCGACCTGCGCACCCGCCCGGGCGGCCGCCACCTGGCCGTGGCGGGCTTCGGGACGCTGGCGGTCGCCATCGTGGCCACGGTGGCCGGTGGCTCCGCCTTCGCCGCCCGCTACGCGTCGGTGATGTTCCCCATGGTCGTCCTCCTCGGCGCCATGGGGACGGCGGTGCTGGTCGACCGCCGGGTCCGGTACGCGGTGCTGGCCGCGGTGGTGGTCTTCGGTTTCTGGGGCATCGCCCCCAACGTCTTCGGGAACCGGACCTCCGCCCCCCGCGTGGCCGCCGCGCTGCGGGCCGGAGTCCGTCCTGGCGACGTCGTCGCCTACTGCCCCGACCAGCTCGGTCCGTCGGTGAGCCGCCTGCTCCCCGCCGGGATCGACCAGCTCACCTTCCCCCGCTCGACCCCGCCGGAGCTGGTCGACTGGGTCGACTACGCCCAGACCAACAAGGCCGCCGATCCCGTCGCCTTCGCCCGCATGCTCCTGGACCGGGCCGGCCCCACCCACACGGTGTGGGTGGTGTGGGCCCCTGGCTACCGGACGTTCAAGGACAAGTGCCAGGGCGTGCTGGGGAACCTCGACCTGGCCCGCCGCGACAACACCCACGTGGTCAAGCTGCCCAAGGACTTCGAGCACCCCGCCCTCATCAGCTTCCCCCCGAACTGACCGAACCGGTGACGCTCAGCGGCGTCCGGCGCCGCCCACCGTCACCGGTTGCCCGGGCTGGAGGGTCCGGGGGTCGGGGCCGGTCGGTTGACGGGGTGGTCGTCGCCGTAGTGGGCCCGGGGGATGACGGGCGCGTCCCGCCCGGTGCCCCGGGTGCCGGCGCTCTTGTCCGACGACTCCTCGTGGTACTCCTCCTCGACGTTGACGGTCCACACGTCGTGCGTCGAGCCGGTGGCGATGTTCTCTGCGGTGAGCATGGCCGTGTACATGGAGTGGTCCTGGTTGT
>JALYYN010000260.1 GCA_030946525.1 Actinomycetota bacterium
GTTGTGCGCAAGGACGCCCGGGACCGAGGCCTGTCGCGGGGCCGCTGGAGCGGGTGGATGACGGCGGTGCTGGCCGTCACCGCCCTGGCGCCGTCGGTCCTGGCTGCCCTCGCCCTCGTGGTGCTGCCGAGCCAGCACGGCAGTAGCAGCAGGAGCGACGACAACCCCGTAGGCGCCGCCCTCGGCCTCACGGCCATGGTCGAGTTCGCCCTCCTGGCCATCCCCGGCAAGCTGCGGGCCGAGCGCGACACCCCGGCGGGACGGGCCGCCGCCGCCCGCTGGCTGGGCCTGCGGAAATACCTGTCGGAGGACGGCACCTTCTCCGACGCGCCGCCGGCTGCGGTCGCGATCTGGGACCGCTACCTGTCCTACGGCGCGGCCATGGGAGTCGCTGCTGCCGCCGTCCGCGCCCTGCCGCTGGGCAGTGAGTCGGACAAGGCGGCGTGGAGCCACCAGGGCGGGCAATGGCGGATGGTCCGGATCGACTACCCCAAGCGCATCCCGCCGGGGTGGGGCAAGCACCCGGCGGTGGCGTCGGCCATCGGGCTGGCCAGCCTGGCCGTCGGGCTGTTCGTCGCTCGCGTCTTCTTCCCGGCCATGCTCGACGAGGCCTCCCGCCTGCTCGACAGCACCCGTGACCAGGGCGTTCATGCCCTCGACCTGCTGGGGGTGGCCCTGCTCGCCATCCCGACCGTCGTCACCGCCGTCTGGCTGGTCCGCGCCGGGGGGATGCTGGCGGCCGCGGTGCCCGACCTGTTCGCCCGCCGGGAGGTCGACGGCGTGGTGCTGCGCATCCGGCCGCACGAGAAGCAGCCGTACCTGGCTGTGGACGACGGGACCCGCACACAGATCAGGGCGTGGTTGGTCGAGCCC
Organism: Actinomycetota bacterium; assembly: GCA_030946525.1. Classification (GTDB taxonomy): domain Bacteria; phylum Actinomycetota; class Acidimicrobiia; order Acidimicrobiales; family AC-14; genus CADCTB01. The sequence continues at coordinate 874 of JALYYN010000260.1, forward strand.
GCCGTCCTGTACGGCGCCGGGCTGTCCCAGGGCGACGCCGTCCGGGCGACGGTCAGCCCCCGCCTCGGCCACGTCTACGCGCTCGCAGAAATCCCGGCCGGCGACCCCCGTCCCTGAGGTACATTTGCCCCGCACCACCCGGGGCATGAGGCAAAGGCGCCTCTTCGCTCCAAGCACGCTTCGACGAGGAAGCGCCCCGGTCCTCCGATCACCTGACCCCGACGCGAGGTGACCCATCTCCAATCGCACCGTCCGAGAGCTCGACGCCTGCGGTATCGGCTTCGTCGCCAATGCGTCCGGCCGGGCGACGCGTGATGTCGTCGCCGCCGCCCTGGGCGGCCTGGCCTGTGTGAAGCATCGCGGCGCGGTAGCGGCCGACGCCCGCTCCTCCGACGGGTCCGGCCTGCTGGTCCCCATCCCTCCGGCCATCTTCGGCGAGCGCAACGGGCTGGCCATGCTCTTCGTGCGGGGCGACGACCCCCGCCCGGCGGTCGAAGAGGCGGCGAAGGCGGAGGGCATCAGGGTGGTCGACTGGCGGGTCCCGCCCACCGACGACGTCGTCCTGGGCCAGCTGGCCCGGTCATCACAGCCGTCCATGCTCCAGGCCGTCCTCGAGGCCGAGACCATGCCCGACGAGCGCGCCGCCTACCGGCTGCGCCGGCGCATCGCCGCCACCACCACGGGCACCTACGTGGCGTCGTGCTCCTTCCGGACCGTCGTCTACAAAGGCCTCATCACCGCCGACGCCCTGGCCGGCTTCTGGCTCGATCTGGCCGACGAGCGCTTCGCCGCCCCGTTCGCCGTCTTCCACCAGCGCTTCTCCACCAACACCCTCCCCACGTGGGAGCGGGCCCAGCCGTTCCGGACCCTGTGCCACAACGGTGAGATCAACGCGGTGGCCGGCAACATCAACCGCATGCGGGCCAGGGTCGCGCTCGGCACCGAGGCGGCCGGGCTGGGGTCGGAGGAGCTGTTCCGGCCGGTGGTCGACGAGACCGACTCCGACTCGGGCCAGCTCGACTCGGTCGTCGAGCTGCTGACGAGGGGCGGGCGCGACATCCGCCACGCCATGGCCATGACCATCCCCGAGGCGTGGGAAGGCGAGCGCGACCTGGCCCCGGCGACCCGCGGCTTCTACCGGTACCACGCCTCGCTCATGGAGCCTTGGGACGGCCCCGCCGGGCTCATCTTCACCGACGGCATCGGCGTCGGCGCCAGCCTCGACCGCAACGGCCTGCGCCCCCTGCGCTGGGCGGTGTGCGACGACGGGCTCGTCGTCTGCTGCTCGGAGGCGGGCGCCGTCGACCTCACCGGCCGCGGCCAGGTACGGCGGGGCCGGCTCGGTCCGGGCCAGATGCTCTACGTCCACCCCGACCACGGGCTGGTCTACGACCGGGCCAACAAGGAGCACCTCGCCGGGGCCGGCACCTACGCCCGCTGGGCGGCCGACGGGCTGCGCGAGTTGCCACCGGGCCGGGCCATCGAGCAGACGGCCGAGCCGGCCATCCTCGAGCGGCGCCAGGCCATGTTCGGCTACACCCGCGAAGAGCTGGCCATGGTGCTGCGCTTCATGGCCAACGAAGGCAAGGAACCCACCTACTCGATGGGCGACGACTCGCCCCTCCCCCACCTGGCCGGCCGCCCCCGCCCCGTCCACCATTACCTGAAGCAGCGCTTCGCCCAGGTCACCAACCCGCCCATCGACCACCTGCGCGAGTGCCTGGTGATGAGCCTGCGCACCCTCATAGGGCCTCGTCACCCGATCCTGGGCGAGGACGCTCGGGCCACCGAGCTCCTGGTGCTGAAGTCGTTCTTCGTCTACCCGTCGCTCCTCGTCGACCTGCTCAGTGGGGTCACCTGCGACTTCGGTTGCGCCCACCTCGACGCCACCTTTCCCGTGGCCGAGGGCCCCGGTGGCCTACGGGCAGCCGTCGAGCGCATCTGCGACCAGGCCGAGGCTCTGGCCCGCGAAGGCACGTGCATCTTCGTGGTCGACGATGGCAACGTGTCCGAGGAGCGGGCGCCCGTGCCCGCCCTTCTCGCCACCGGCGCCGTGCATCACCGTCTCGTGGCCCGGGGCCTGCGCTCGAACACCAGCCTGGTCGCCAACGCCGACGACGCTCGCGACGTCCATTACATCGCCTGCCTCCTGGGCTACGGCGCCGATGCCATCTGCCCGGGTCTGGCCCTGGAGACGGTGGCCCACGAGGCCGACCGCAACGAAGACTCCGAGCTGTCGGGCCCCGAGGCGCAGAACCGTCTCCAGGCGGCCATGGAGGACGGTGTGCTGAAGGTCATGTCCAAGATGG
>JALYYN010000318.1 GCA_030946525.1 Actinomycetota bacterium
AGCAGCAGCGCCGACCGCCCGGCGTCGAGCCACTCGGCCATCTGCTTGACCCAGTCGTCGGCCAGGCCCTTGTCGACCACCTTGGCGTAGAGCGCGCCGGCGACCGCGCCGCCGGCGATGGCGAGCGGTCCGACGAGCAGGCTGGCGAGGACACCCCACCAACCGCCCATCAGCGCAGCCCGGCCGGGCGAGATGTCGACCGTCTCGTGGATCTGCGCCCGGCCCGACTCGCCCTTCGAGATGACGACGGCGTCCCCGAGGCGCAGCGCCCCTTCCTGCTGGAGGTGCAGGAGGTTGACGAGCACCTCGCTGGCCCGGCTGGGCTTGTCGAAGACAATGGCGACCAGGTGCTCGTCGTTCGGGCCGGCGGGGCTGGGTGCTTCGAGGTCGGTCATCGCCTCCATGGTCGCACCCCGGCCCAGCCGGCACCGGCTACCCCCTGGTCAGGGGGCCCTGCAGGACGGCGTCGACGGTGAGCCGGCCGGCGGCGGGCGTGAGGGTGACCCGGTACGGGCCCTCGCCGAACTGGATCGACGACGCCGCCCGACTCGCCTGCGGATCGCGGATCTGGAGCTGCCCGGCGGCGGTCACCTTGCCCGGCCCCGTCACCTCCAGCTTCGCCGGCGGCACCTTCACCACCACGCCGCCCGTCGACTGCACGAGGGTCATGGCGTCAGCGGTGAAGTCGACGGAGTCCCGGGGCGCAGCCAGGCCACCCACGCCGACGGCCACCGACGCCGCCGCCCGGTACCGGCCCGGGGCCAGGGCGCGTACCGCCCCGTCGACCTTCCAGGTGGTGCCCGTCGCGTCGACGTCGACCCGGGATCCGCTCAGGTCGATCGACCCCGCGCCGGTGATGGGCAGGGGCGTGCCGCCGCCCCATGCGATCGACGTCCGCTTGCCGTCGACCAGGGCATTCTGGATGGTGACCCGGCCCACTCCGCGGTCCGGTGAGGTGAAGGTGAACGGCGCGGCCAGGGGCGCGCCCTGGGCCCCTTCGGCGCTCAGGGTGTCGACCATGCCGGTCACGAAGGACTGGCCCGGCCCCGGTGCCGGGCCGGATGGGGTGGTGGGGCCGGGGGCGAGGGTCGCGCCTTCGTCGCCCTTGAACCGGTCGAGGAGCGAGCTGTGATCGGCGATCACCCGCACCCCCACGGCCACCGCGACGACGGCCAGGACGAGCGCCAGGACATAGGCGATGACCCTTCGCACCGTCTCCGCGTCTCCCTTCCCCGGCTCATCGAACGATTCGGCCAAGGGTGGCCAAGGGTACGGTGGACGGCATGTCCAGGCCCGCCACCCTCGGCCAGCTCCGCGAGTCCGGCTGGCGATCCCTGCCGGTCAAGGAGGAAGTCAGGCGCAACGCGGCCGCCCGCATCGCCGCCGGCCGCCCGATCGTCGAGGGGGTGGTCGGCTACGACGACACCGTCCTGCCCCAGCTCGAGAACGCCCTGCTGGCCGGGCACGACACCATCTTCCTGGGGGAGCGGGGGCAGGCCAAGACCCGCATCATCCGATCGCTCACCGAGCTGCTCGACGAGTGGCTCCCGGTGGTCGCCGGCTCGGAGATCAACGACGACCCCTACAACCCGGTCTCCCGCCACGCCCGTGACCTCATCCGCGACCACGGCGAGGACACCCCCGTCGAGTGGATCCACCGCTCCACCCGGTTTGGCGAGAAGCTGGCCACGCCCGACACGTCGATCGCCGACCTCATCGGCGAGGTCGATCCCATCAAGGTGGCCGAGGGCCGGTACCTGTCCGACGAGCTGACCCTGCACTATGGGCTCGTCCCTCGCACCAACCGGGGGATCTTCGCCATCAACGAGTTGCCGGACCTGGCCGAGCGCATCCAGGTCGGCCTCCTGAACGTGCTGGAAGAGCGCGACATCCAGGTGCGGGGCTACAAGATCCGCCTTCCCCTCGACATCGTGCTGGTGGCATCGGCCAATCCCGAGGACTACACCAACCGGGGTCGGATCATCACGCCCCTCAAGGACCGCTTCGGAGCCCAGATCCGCACCCACTACCCCCTCGACACAGCCACCGAGCTGGCTATCGTCGCCCAGGAGGTCGATGCGGCGCCGACCACCGGTGTCGTGGTGTGCGTGCCCGCCTACATGGCCGCCATCGTGGCCGCCATCTCGGCCGAGGCCCGACGGAGCCCGCACGTGAACCAGCGGTCGGGGGTCTCGGTGCGCCTGTCCATCGCCAACTACGAGACGTTGGTGGCCAACGCCACCCGCCGGGCCCTGCGCCTCGGAGAGGCCGAGGCCGTACCCCGGGTCAGCGATCTCCAGGCCCTGAGGTCGTCCACCGCAGGCAAGGTCGTGGTCGAGGCCTTCGAGGAAGGCCGCGTCGATGCCACCCTCGACCACATCTCGAAGGCCGCGGTGCTGGCGGTGTTCAGAGAGCACTGCCCGATGGAGCGCTTCGGTGGCGTCCT
>JALYYN010000327.1 GCA_030946525.1 Actinomycetota bacterium
GAGGCGGAGCCAGCCGAGCGGCAGCAGGCGCCCCGAACGGAGGCCGCGCAGCGTCTCGTTGACATCGGGCAGGGCGAGGGCAGCGCCCACCGGTTCGCCGGAGGCCCGCTCGGCGAAGAGGACGAGCGTCGGGTCGACCAGCTGCTTGAGGTCCTTGGCCAGGTGGCGGACCTCGGCCGGCGTCATGGGGGCGAAGCCCCAGTTGCGGGCCCATGCCGAGCTGTAGATGTCGAAGAACCGCATGACCTCGGCGTCGAAGTCGTCCATGCGCAGCTCCCGGACCCGGAAGTCGTCCCGGCTCAGCAGGCGGTCCAGGCTCCGGCGCTGACGCTCGGACAGCTGCGGGTTGGCGTCGAGGTCGCCCCGCCAGCCCCAGAGGTCCATCACCGGCGCCCAACCGGCCTCCGTCCAGAGCCGCTCGTAGTAGGGCGGATTGTGGGTGGTGAGAACGGCCGGAGCCGAGTCGAAGCCGTCGACGAGCAGGCCGCACTCGTCATTGGTCGTGAAGGATGCCGGGCCTACGGCCACGGTGGCGCCCCGGTCCTTCCCCCAGCGCCAGGCCGTCTCGAACAGGGCGGCGGCGGCCTCGGCGTCGTCGAATGCCTCGAAGAAGCCGACCCACACCCACGATGCGCCCTGGAACTCGTTGAACAGCCGGTCGATGCAGGCGCCGATCCGGGCGACGGGGCGCCCGTGCCGGTGCGCGGTCCACAGCGCCCATTCCTGGTGCTCGGCCGCCGGATGGCGCTTGGACAACCGGTCCCAGACCGCGTACCGCAGCGGCGGCACCCACGACGGATCGCGGCCATGGATACGGAACGGGAGGTCGATGAAGCGGCGCCGGGCGAGAAGGCCCCGAGCCGGGCGGATGTCCAGGATTCCGGCAACCTAGCAACCGTGCGCCGATCCACGGACGGCGACCGCCCGGACGTGAGCGAAGGGAGGGCCTCGTGAGGGTGCTCATCGTGTCCGCCAGCATGGGTGGCGGCCATGACGGGGCGGCGCGCGAGCTGTGCCGGCGCTTGGAGGAGCGGGGCCACCAGGTGCGGACGGAGGACCTGCTCTCCGCCTTTCCCCTCCGAGCCGGAGCCTTCCTGCGCCGGGCCTACGAGTGGCAGCTACGGGTGGCGCCGTGGTCCTACGAGGCGAGCTACCAGATGTGGTATTCGAAGCCGTCCCGTGCCGGGCCCCTGTCCACGGCGGTGGCGGCGGCGACGGGGCGAGTGATCCGGCGCTGGATTGCCGAGCTGCGACCGGACGTCGTGGTGTCGACCTACCCGCTGGCGTCGCTGATGCTCGGTCGTGAGCGGCAGCGGGGGGCGCTGGACGCCCCGGTCGCCACCTTCATCACCGACTTCGCCGTCCATCCCCTGTGGACCCACCCCGGCGTCGACGAGCACCTCTGCGTACACCCGCAGGCGGCGGCGGACGTCGTCGGCCAGATGGGCGGCATGGCCTCCGCCCCGGGGCCACTCGTCCCGGCCCGATTCACCTCGTCGCTCCCGCCGCGCGTCCAGGCCCGGGCCGCGCTCAACTTCACCGGGGACGATCGCATCGTGCTCCTCGTGGCCGGCGCGTGGGGCGTGGGCGACATCGCAGAGACCTTCGACGACGTGTCCGCCACCGGCCGCTACACACCGCTGGTCGTCTGCGGTCGCAACGAGAAGCTGCGCAGGCGCATCGCGGGCCGCGGCACCGGCAAGGTGCTCGGTTGGACGGACGAGATGCCGGCTCTCATCGCCGCGTCCGACGCCCTGGTGCAGAACGCCGGGGGTCTCACGTGCATGGAGGCCTTCGCCGCCGGCCTGCCGGTCGTCAGCTACCGGCCTATCGCCGGGCACGGCATCGGCAACGCATCGGCGATGGAACGGGCGGGCGTCGCGGCCTGGGCGAGGTCGCCGGAGGACCTCGGTGGCATCCTGGACGACGTCACCGGGCCCCGCCGCCAGGAGCTCGTCGACGCCGGCAGGGCGATGTTCGCCGGCGATCCCACCGACGCAGTCGAGCGCCTCGTTGCGTCGAACCTCCGCGGCAGGCCCTGAGCGGCGGAACCCCTTCGGGTCGGTTGCTGCGATCCTCGGCGGTGATGCCGCGCTAGCTGTTACGCACACGTATTGAGGCGGACCCGGACGCAGTGCATGATTCGCGGAGGCGAAGGGCGAGACACCTCGAGACGGGCGGTTTGCAATTGAGCGGGTCGTTCATCGGTCCGGCCGCGGCCGGATGCCAGAGTCGCACAGGACGAGGGAGGTACGGCATGAGGCGAGGCACCGCTGCCGCGGGACTCGGCGTGCTGGCGATGCTGTTCGTGGGTCAGGGCGCGGCCGGCGCAGCCGATCCGATCCGGGTGTCGAGCCCGGTGCAGGCCACCAAGTTCGACAACTCTCCCTCGCGGCAGTACGGCACGCCTGACGTGGCCGTCGACCCCGAGAACCCGCTGAATCTGGTCGCCACACTGCCGGAGCTGCCGACCAAGCGTTGCGGGCTGATGCGCTCGACCGACGGCGGGGTCAGCTGGACCCGCCTGGATGGGTCGCCGTCGACCCCCTCGTACCCGTTCTGCCTGATGCAGGGCAACAGCAACGTCACCCAGGGCCTGCTCGCCTTCGGCCGCAACCACACGCTGTACTACGCGCTCGACGGCTGGGACACCCAGGACGGCGACGTGAATGGCAGCGTGTTCGTCGGTCGTTCAACCGACCTCGGCAAGACGTGGTCGACCGCCCTCGTGCGCGACAACCGGGCCAAGACCGACCCCAAGGAGCGCGACCGTCCCATCTCCGGGCTGACGGTCGACCGGCGGAACGGGAACGACGACGTCGTCGCCGTCGGATGGCGGTACGACCCGGCCGGCCTCGACGCCCCGAACGAGGCGCCCATCCTGCCCATGGTCTCCGTCTCGACCGACGGAGGCAGGACGTTCCTGGCCGCGGTCAACCTGGCAGCGGGAGCGTTCGAGCAGGACGGCCACAGAGCCGATGCGATGAAGAGCGCCACCACCACGACCACCCCCTCGCCCACCACGACGGTTGCCGCACCACCCACGACGACCACGCTGCCGCCCGCCGGCTCCAAGGCCGCCCAGCCGAACCAGGCGGCCAACTTCGGCGGCTCCAACCCGACGCTGGCCGTGGACGCCAAGGGGACGCTGTACGCGGCGTGGGTCTCGACGACGGCGAACATCTCGCCGGCGCCGCAGTACGCGCACTTCCTCTCCACCTCGACCGACAAAGGCAAGACCTGGACGGTCACCCAGATCAGCCCTTTCAGCGCCGGCAACATCAACGGTTACAACGCGATGCACCTGGTCTGGAGCCCGGCCGGCGGGCCGCAGGGTTCCCTTCACTTCGTCTACGAGGGCTCCGACCACCCGAACATCGCCAGCTACACCGAGGTGTTCTACCGGCGTTCTATCGACGGCGGGAAGACCTGGAGCGACGCCAAGGTCCTCAACGACACCGATCCGGCCAAGCTCACCTACAGCGGTGACCCGAACATCTCCGTGGCGCCGAACGGGCGGGTCGACGCCGCCTGGTGGGACACCCGCAACGACCCGGGCATCGCCGCCAACGACGTCTACTACGCCTCGTCCTCCGACGCCGGGGTCACCTGGTCGAAGAACGTCCGGGTGACCGACCGCCTGATCGACCGCAAGATCGGTGTCTACGCCAACAACTACGACCTCGCCGGACCGCCGGGCGTGGCGTCGACCGACGACTATGCGGTCTTCGGCTGGGACGACACCCGCAACGGCGACGCGGTGGTGAACACCCAGGACATCTACGTGGCGTCGGTCCAGTACAAGGCCATCTCGACCGGCACCTCGGCGGCGGTGAAGTACACGCTGGCCGCGGTGCTCGGCCTGCTGGCGGTCGGCGTGGCGCTGGTGGTCGGGGCCCTGCTGGCCCGGCGCCGGGACGGCGACGGGGGGCCGCCTCGCCAGGAGAGCATCCCTGAACAGGCTCTGGCCAAGTGACGTCACCTTTGACAGTGGAGAGCCCCGCCGCCGAAGGCGGGCGCGGATCGAGGAGGATCGGATGAGCAGAGCACGACGGTTCGCGGCACTCGGCATCGGCACGGCGATCGGCGCCGTGCTGCTCGCGGCAGGGTCGGCGTGGGCGTGCATCGCCGGCCCGACGCTGATCGTGACGCCCGCCCAGGCCAAGCCGGCCCAGGAGGTCGCCCTCTCCGGCTTGTCCTACAACGGTTCCCTGCCCATCGTGGTGCACTTCAACGCGCTCGACGGCCCGGTGCTGGGGACCTTCATGGCGTCGGGCGGGCGATTCGACGATCCTGAGGCCCTCGTCGGCAAGGTCACCATTCCCGCCGACACCAAGCCGGGGAGCTATGTCCTCGTCGCCACCCAGTCCAAGCCGGACGGCAGCCTGGCCCAGGTTCCCGTGCGGGCGCTGGTGACGGTCACCGCGCCGGGCGGGGCGCCGACCCTCGGCGCCCAGATCGCGCCGCCCGACGTCGGCCGGCCGGTGGGTCCGGTCGTCAACCGGTCGTCGGTGGGCATGGGGTCGCTCGTCCTCGTCGGCGTGGGCGCGGCCGGCGTCGCCATGTTCCTGGCAGGGATCGCCGTGCTCGTGCCCAGCCGGAGGCGGGCGGTCCCCGAAACGGCACGGGTGGCGCGGTAGGCGAGGGGATCGGGGAGGCCGTAGCTCACGCCGGGGTGAGCTGCAGCCTTCCGGGCGACGCCGTCCACGCGTCGAGCAGGTCGTCGCCAGGGGTGCGGCCGCGGGCGACGTAGCGCTCGGCATAGTCAGCCGTGGTCGCGACCAGGGCCGCACCGACGCCCATCCGCGGCAGCGCGTCCACCGCGGCGGCGAAGCAGGTGTCGGCCGCCGACGCCAGCGCGGGATGGGACAGGCCGTGCGCGGCGGCCTCGGACCAGCAGTGGGCGACAGGGCCACATGCCTGCTCGGCGACCTCGACGGCCGCGGGGTCGTCCAGCAGCGCGGTGGTGACGGCCACGGCGACCTGCCACCAGGGGTCGGGGAGCGCATCGATCATGCGCAGCTCCAACCACCCCTTCGGCCGCACCGGGGGGAACAGGGTGCTCAGGTGGTAGGCGAAGTCGTCGAGGGTGGGATAGCCGAGCTCGTGCCCGTCGGACATCCATCGGGCGAACGGGAGGCCGGGACCGACGGGATGGAAGCGGCCGGACGAGGCACGGATGAGGATGGTCCCGGCGGCCATGGCGTAACGCGCCCATGCCTCGGCCGGTTCCGGTGACGCGACGCCCCGTCCGGTGACGACCGGCGCCGAGCGGGACCGGTCGAGGGCGGCCCAGATCTGCTGGCGGGACGACCTGGCGCCGGTCGGTCCCGTGGTCGCCAGGGGAGAATTGGCGAAGGACGCCACCAGCACCGGGCCGAGGGCGTGGGCCAGTCGCCACCGCCGGTTGAGCACGGCCTCCTCGCCGAGGTCGAGATTGACCTGGGTGGACGCGGTACCGCACATCATGGCCCGGCCGGCGCCGTCGCCGTCGGCGCCGAAGTACGCCTCCATCGCCTCGTAGCGGCCTCCGCCCACCAACCGCCGATGGGGCCGGGCGAAATCGAGCCCGACGGACGCAGTGGTGATCCCCGCCGCGGTGAGACCGGCGCGGAGCGCGGCCAGGTCGGTCTCCATGTGGCCGACCGCAGCACCGGGCCCGACGCAGGGCCGGCTGCTGAGCTCAACCTGGCCGCCGGGCTCGAGGGTGATGCCGGAGCCCGCAGGTGGGACGATCGTGGCCACTGCGGCCAGGAGGTCGTCGAGCGCAGGCCGGCCGGGGGTTCCGACGGTCGACGCGGTCAGCAGCTCGAGCTCTACGCCCACGCGTGCCTCGAAGCCGGGCTGGAAGCACTGCTGACGGACGTACCGGTGGATGTGGGTGGGAGTGAGGGAGCGCGTCGCCTCGGGCATGCGTTTAGCGGTGCCCGAAGGACGAGGCAACCCATACGAGGTTGCGGACGGGCGCGGACCACAGATGGAGGTTGAGCATGCTTCCTGCCTTCCCTTTCGAGGACGAAACGAACAGTTGGTGGACAGTCTCGTAGGCGCGAGGACGCTTCTGGCGTCAGGGGTTGCTGGTGTCGGAGGGTGCAGCGCGCCGCTGTGGGCGTGGGCGTGGGCCTGGAACCGGAGGATCCGCACGTCGCCCGGTCAGCCCCCGGAGCGATGGCGGGCGCCGACCAGGCCGATGACCCCGACCAAGATGAGCAGCGAAGGGAATGTCCAGCGGGCGGCGAGGCCGGCGGCGTGGCTGAGCAGCGACACCACGGCCAGGCCGGCGAACGCCACGCCGGCCATGAGTGACAGCAGGTCCGCATCATGCCGAGGCACGTCGCACCTCCACGGCGCCGACGCCGGCACGGGCCCGCACGATGAGCCGGCCGCTGCCGTCGGGACCCGCCTCCTGCACCGGTCGGTCGAGGTCGAGCCCGTCGGCGACGCGGCCCAGGGCCTGGAGGTTGCCGGCGCCCACGTGGGCGTCCACGTCCAGGCCGACGCCGTCGGGAACGACGATCTCCAGGTTGCCGGCGGCCACCGAGGCCACCACGGTGACGGTCCTGCCCTGCAGGTCGAGGTCGCGCAGGTCGACGACGAGGTGACCGGCGGCCAGGCGGTACGGCGAGCGGACCTCGTCAAGCGTGACCGGGTGGAACGCGATGTCGCCCGAGCCGCCCCGGACGGGCACGTCGATCACCGACACCGCGGCGAGGGCGATGGCCAGTACCAGCCCGACAGGGATGAGCAGCCGTGCCCGTCCCCGCCACGTGCCGACCACCAGGCCGGCGCCGGTGACGAGGAGAGCGACGGCCAGCCCGGTCCTCGCCGAAACGCCCAACAGGGCCAGCCCGCCGGCCAGGATGGCCAGCGAGCTGAGGGTGACGGCGACGATCGCCGAGCGCGGCTTGGGCTCTTTGACAGTGGTCCCACCGGCCGCCGGGACGTATGAGGGAGCACCAGGGGTTGTCTCGCTCCCGTAGGCGAAGGGGGCGGTCGGCTCGGGCGGCGGCCACGGGGGCTCCCCCTCCGGCGAGGCCGCCGGCCCCGGCTCCGCGTCCGGCGAAACAGCCGGCTCCGGCCCCGTCGACGCTGCCGGCCCCGGCGGGGCGGGCTGCGCCGACCACGCAGG
>JALYYN010000351.1 GCA_030946525.1 Actinomycetota bacterium
CGGCCGTCCTCGAGCAGCTCCTTGAGGGTGATGACCTCGCCCGACAGCTCCGCGGAGCGGGCCAGGACCACGTTCAGGGACTCGTTGAGCACGACCTCCTGGCCCCGGGTGAGCTCGATGTCCTCCAGCTCGGGGTGCAGGGCGACGCGCATCTTACGGCCGCCGGAGAACACGTCGACGGTGCCGTCGTCGTTCCGGGACAGTAGCGTGCCGTAGGCGGAGGGCGGCTGGGTGAGCTTCTCGACCTCGCGCCGCAGCTCGGCGATGTGGTCGCGGGCCTCGCGCAGGGTGTAGGAGAGCTTCTCGTTCTGGGAGGTGGCCTGGGCCAGCTGGCCCTTGGTCTCGAGCAGGCGCTCCTCGAGGGTGCGCACCCGCTTGGGCGCGTCCTGGAGCTTGCGGCGGAGGCCGATGACCTCCTCTTCGAGCGACTTCACCTGCTCGAGCAGCCCCGAGACCTGCTGCTCGTAGGCTGACAGTCGACGTTCGTACTCGGAACTGGACGAGGGACTCACCTCCTCGGGGGTCGCCCCCTCGTTGAGGAAACCGTGGAACCAACCTACACCGGGCCTTCGGAGGAACAGCGTACCGGGGATGATTGGTTTTCCTGGCGATTTCCGGGTAAATTGGACCCTGAAGCCGTTCGAGACAAGAGGAAGAGGCACGAACCCATGGCGATGAAGGTCTGGATCGACCAGGATCTCTGCACGGGCGATGGTCTCTGCGAGGAGATCGCCCCCGACGTGTTCACGCTGCTCGACGACGGCCTGGCCTACGTGCGGGAGGGCGGCAAGGTGTTCAGCGACCCGGGCGGGGTCGAGGGCCTGGCCGTGGTCCCGGGAGGCCAGGAGGACGGCACCATCGAGTCCGCCGAGGAGTGCCCCGGGGAGTGCATCTTCATCGAAGTCGAGTGATCGCCGTCACTCGTTCGCTGCGCTCACTCCGTTCCGGCGAGTTGATCGTCCAACAGGCGCCGGCAGAGCCGGCGCCTGTTGCGTTTTTCCCTGGCGGCAGCCATGGGAGCCGCCTCCGGCGGCGATCACGGCCGCCGCTGGTCAGACCTTCGGGTCGAGTTCCAGGGATGCGGAGTTGATGCAGTAGCGCTGGCCGTCCGGCCCCGGGCCGTCGGGGAAGACGTGGCCCAGGTGGCCGCCGCACGCCCGGCAGGTGACCTCGGTGCGCCGCATGCCGAACTTGCGGTCCTCGTGGAGCTCGACGGCCTCGGCCAGGGCCGGCTCGGTGAAGCTGGGCCAGCCCGTGCCCGACTCGAACTTGGCGTCGGAGCTGAACAGGGCCTCCCCGCAGCCGGCGCAGCGGTACATCCCGTCGTCCTTGGAATAGGCGTACTTGCCGGTGCCCGCCCGTTCGGTGCCTTTGCGGCGGAGGACGTCGTACTGCTCGGGCGTCAGCTGCTCCCGCCACTCCTCGTCGGTCTTGACCACTTCGTCGCTCATGGACGTCAAGGGTAGGCGCCTCCCGGGCGCTATCCGAGGCAGGGACCGGTCGGGGCGGCCGGGCTGCGTGGCGTCTCGAGCACGTCCCTGACCTCCGAGGCGGCCAGGGCGTACGCGGTCGTGACCTTGCCCGGGGCGATGGCGAAGGCGACGCCGACCACGTCCCCGTCGGTGTCCACCACGGCGGCGCCCGAGTCGCCCGGCGCCAGCGCGGCGGCGAGGACGAACACCGTCCGGCGGGTCAGGCCGGTCTGGTACAGGTCCTGGCCCAGGGAGTTGAGCTGCTGGCGGATGGTCGCCGGCGACACCGCCAGGGGCGTCTGGCCGTCGGGATGGCCGAAGACGGCGACGGCGGAGCCCACCTTGCCGGTGGCCAGGTTCAGCGGCACCTGGCCGAGACCGGGGACCTGGAGCAGGGCCAGGTCCCGGGCCGGGTCGAAGACGACGACCTGGGCGCGCAGCCGGCGCCCGTCGGGGCGCACGACGACGGTCCCCTCCTCTCCTGCGACCACGTGGGCGTTGGTGACGACGAGCTCGGGCCCGACCGCGAACCCGCTGCCGTCGCGCTCGGACCGGCAGGCGACGCCCTCGACCATGACGGTGCTGGCCGACACCCGGGCGACCACCGACGGGTCGAGGGCCACGTCGGTGGGAGGAGGGCCGGTTTCGATGTCGGGGATCAGACCACCGAAGACCCCGGGTGCCCCGGCCGGCCCGGCCAGGCGGCGCAGGGCCCGGGAGGTGTCGGGCGCGTCGGGGAAGGCGGTGTCGATGGCGCGTGACAGGACCGACCGGCGGGTGAGACCCGAGGACGAGCCGGCCAGGTCGCCCAGGGCGGGCAGGATCAGCAGCCACAGGACCATGACCACCGCCACCGGGGCGACCACCGCGCCGGCGACCTTGTCCCACCGCCGGGCCGGGCCGGCTTCGGGCACCAGGCTCCCGTGGAGGCGCCGGCCCAGGGCGATGCCGGCGTGCTGGCCGGCGAAGCCGGCGCCGACGAAGACCAGGGCCCCGACCATCAGGCGCACGCCCGGGTCACCCCCGCCCAACGCGGGCACGACCGCAGGCAGGGCCAGGGTGGCCAGGACCAGGGATTGCACGAGCAGGAGCCAGGAGGTGCCCCCGATCAGCAGTCCGAGGCGCCAGCCCCCGGCCGCCGAGGTGACCAGGAGGGCCACGATGGCCAGGTCCAGGACGTTCACCGCGCTGCGCTACTCCGGCACAGTCGCTTCGCCGCTCGATCGCCGGGCCGCGCTGAGGAACCCGGTATGGGCCACCATCCGGTGGTCGGGGCGCACCGACTGGCCCTCCACATGCCAGGAGCGCTGCAGCACCTCGATGGTCTCCCCCAGCACGAAGGGGCCGCCGTCGAGGGCCTCCCGGAGCTGGGCGACCTGGCCGATGGTCGGTAGGTACGACACGAAGATGCCGCCCGGCCGGAGCGCCGCCGCCGCGTGCTTGACCACCCGCCAGGGCTCGGCGAGGTCGAGCATGATCCGATCGAGGCCGGTCTCGTCGATGCCCTCGTAGACGTCGCGCAGCTCGACGCGGTAGGGCCGCTTCTCGCCCACGAACGCGTCGCCCAGGAACGAGGCCACGTTGGCCTGGGCCTTGGCGGCGAAGTCGTCCCGGATCTCGTAGCCGACCACGTCGGCCCCCGCCCGCAGGAGGGCCATCGACAGGGCACCCGAGCCCACGCCCGCCTCCAACACCCGGGCGCCGGGGAAGATGTCGCCCAGGATGAGCAGCGGTCCGAGGTCCTTGGGGTAGATGACCTGGGCGCCCCTCGGCATCGCCAGGACGAAGTCGGCCAGGGTGGGGCGCAGGGCCAGGTACCGGGCACCCGAGGTGCTGCGGACCGTCGAGCCCTCGGGCCGGCCGATGATCGTGTCGTGGGGGGTGATGCCGGCGTGGGTGTGAAACTGACCGTCCTCGCGCAGGGTGATCAGGTACCGCCGGGCTTTTGCGTCGATCAGCAGGGCCTTGTCACCGGGCAGAAATGAGGGGTCCACCGACCCATCATCGCGTCAGTTGCCGGTCAGGCCGATCCGCGGGGGAAGTGACGGATGACGAGGGACTGCCCCGGGCGCAGCTCCTCGAGGTAGACGACGTCGGCCTCGCGCTTGACCGCCCGCCGCAGCAGGTGCAGCCCGCCGGCGGTGAACCCCAGGGCCAGCCAGGCCCGTGACCCGCCCAGGCCGCGGGCGAACCCGATCCGGATCAGGGACTTGAGCATCAGACGCGGCGGATCTCGACGACGGTCGACTTCCGGCGCCCGCGGCGCTTGCCGAGCAGGAACGACAGGACGACGACGGCCAGGCCGGCCGCGCCTGCGATGGCGGCGAGCGGGGCCTTGGCCGCCTCGGTGGTCTTGTCCACCTCGCCCCGCATGTCCCGGAGCTTCGACTCGATGTCGGCCCGGGTGATCCGGCCCGTCCCCGGGGCGGTGTCGGTGCCTGGTGTCATGTGGCCCTCCTCTGACCCCGGCTGCGGGCCTTCAGGGCGCCTCCGGCGATGGCGGCGCACACGATGACGACGAGCAGGTAAGGGATCCACGTGAGCTTGCCCTGGAAGGTCGAGCCCGTCTCCGTCTGGAGGAGCCGCAGCGCGCCCAGGAGGAGCAGGACCACGCCGAGGCTGCCCACCACCGCGCCGGCCATCCCCCAGGCCAGGAAGCGGCCGAGCCCCTTGATGGGATCGAGGGTCTCCTGCTTGGCGTAGGCGATGACCAGGTGGAACAGGTCCTGCGCCTGCTCCGGAAGGCTCTCGTGCTCGTCGTCCCCCCCGGCCATGGGTGCTTCCTACCCCCCGGCCAGACGCTGCGCAAGCACGGCGGCCTCTTCCTCGATCATCTTGAGCACCAGATCGAGCCGCTCGTCGACCCCGTCGGTGGACAGGACGCGCTGGGCGTCCATCGGCCCGAGGGGCGCCAGGGCGACCGCCTGCCATGTCGCCGCCTCTGGATCGGGGTCCAGCTCGGCCGGCCCGTCGACGACCTCCTCGCCCAGCTCGGACCGCATGGCGAGGGTGCGCCGTAGGAGCCGGTCGAGGTCGTCGCGGCGGGAGGCGGCGGCCGGCCCGGCGGGACGGTCGTCACAGTCGACGACCTCGGCGCGCGGGTACGGATCCTCGGGGAGCCAGCGCCGGATGCGCAACCGCCCCTCGCCGAGGACGGCGATGGCCCACCGGCCGTCCGGCAGCTCGACCGCCTCGGCCACGCGTGCCCGGGTGGCCACGTCGAAGCGGACATCCCCGCCGCCGACCTCGCTGCCCCGCTCGATCAGCACGACACCGAGCTGGCCGTCGCCCTCGACGCAGTGGCGGGCCAGCGCCCGGTATCGGGGCTCGAAGATGTGCAGGGCGATGGCGGTCGTCGGCAGCAGGACGCTGCCCAGGGGGAACATGGGCAGCTCCCGGCCCGTCACCGCCACGGGCCGGTCAACCCGACGGCGGGCCGACGGGTCGCGGCGCAAGCTCGTCGGTGGCCGGGCCCCGGGGATAGCCGGCCAGGACGCTGACGACCTTGTCCTCCAGCGCCCCCCCGGTCGAGGTGTTCGGCAGCTCGTTGGCGATCAGGGAGAAGGTCAGCGTGCGGCCGTCCCTCGCCGTCTCGAAGCCGGACAGGGCGGAGACCCCGTCCAGCGAGCCGGTCTTGGCCCGGACCTTGCCGGCCGTCGGCCCGAGGAAGCGCTTGTACAGCGTCCCGTTCTGGCCGGCGACGGGCAGGCCCTGGCCCAGCGGCCCGGCGTCGCCCGCCTGCACCAGCACCTTCTGGAGGACGTCGCAGCTGAGCCGGTCGCTGCGGTCGAGCCCCGAGCCGTCGACGCTGGACACGTCCCCGGCGCCGATACCCGCCACCTGCTGGAGCTGGGCGGCCACGACCGCCAGTCCGGCGGCGGTGGTGCCGGGGACGCCGGGCTTGGCGCCGAGCTCCTTGACCAACATCTCGGCGCCCATGTTGTCGCTGTTCTGCAGGATCTCTCCGACGACGTCGCGCAGCGGCGCCGACTGGATCGAGGTCAGGAGGGGGGCGCCCGCCGGGGCCTTGGCCGCGCTGGTGGATCCGACGGTGACGCCCCGGGCCCGGAGCAGCCCGGCCAGGACGCTTGCGGCGTGGGCCGGAGGCGAGGCGGCCACCGCGGGCGGCCGCTCAGCGGTGAACGCCTTGTTGACCACCAGGGCCGAGAGGGGGGTGATCTCGAACTCGGTGAGGTAGCTCGGGGCCCAGCTGGGAATCTGCCGCGCGGTGTCGTACCGGCTCTCGTCGCCCAGGATCCGCCCGATACGCCGCACGCCGGTGGCGACGACCTTGTCGGCGAGGGCCTCCATCGACGTCGACCGGCGGGGCTGGCCCAGGTAGCCGCCGTCGAGCGCGAAATCGGCGGTCGAGAGCAGGGGGTCGCCCCCGCCGACCATGAACAGGTCGCCGACTGCGCCGTCGGCCGGTGGGGCACCGGCCCTGATCTCGGTGGTGAAGGTCGTGTCGGGCCCGAGCTGGGCCAGGGCCGCGGTGGTGGTGAGCAGCTTCATGGTGGAAGCGGGAATGAGCTTCATGCCGGGTAGGCGGGCGTAGTGGGTGACCGTCCCGCCGTTCTCGGCGACGGCCAGGCAGGCGTGGTCACGCCCGCCGGCCAGCGCGGGATCGGTCATGAGCGCGTCGAGGTCGGTCCCCAGGTGGGTGTCGGCGGCAAAGCCGGACAGCACCCCGGGCACCCGGCGCAGGCTGAACACCGGCGTGCCCAGGGTGACCGCGGGCGCAGAGGCGGACGCGGGCGGTGCGCTCGTCGGCGGGGCGGCCACCGCCGGACCGACGCCCAGCACGGTCAGGGCCACGGCGAGGGCCAGGGGTGTGCGGGCCCGGCGCCGCCTCACGGTCGGGACGGCCCGCCGACGCCGAGCTCGGCGCGGAGCACGGCCTTGAGCAGCTTGCCGGCCTCGGTGCGGGGCAGCTCAGATCGCACGTCCCACGAGCGGGGCCGCTTGTAGCCGGCCAGGCGTTCCGCCACGAAGGCCCCGAGCTCCGGCACATCGACATCCCGTCCCGCCTTGGGTTGCACGACGGCGTGCACCCGCTCGCCCCACTCGGCGTCGGGGACGCCGATGACAGCGGCGTCGGCCACGTCAGGGTGGGCGTGCAGCACGCCCTCCACCTCCGCGGGGTAGACGTTCATCCCCCCGGTGATGACCATGTCGGTCTTGCGGTCGCAGATGTGGAGGTAGCCCTCGGAGTCCAGCCAGGCAATGTCGCCGACGGACTTCCAGTTTCGGTCCTCCGGCAGCTCGGCCAGCCGCCCGGCGCCGTGGTGGTAGCTGTCGATGGCCAGGGCGGTGCGGACGAACAGCTCGCCGGGCTGGCCGGTGGGTACCGCAGCGCCGTCGTCGCCGACCACCCGCAGCTCGATCCCGCCGTAGGGCCGCCCGCACGAGCCCGGCTTGCGCAACTGGTCCTCGGGGCGCAGGACGGTGGCGATCCCCAGCTCGGTCGAGCCGTAGACCTCGTAGAGGAACCCCTCCCCCAGCTTGGCCAGGACCTCCAGCTTCAGGGCGTAGGGCACCGGCGCGGCGTTGACGATCAGCGTCCGCAGCGAGGAGACGTCGGCGGCGGCGAGCACGTCGTCGGGGAGGTCCACGATGCGCTTGAGGTGGGTCGGGGCGACGAAGGCGGACGTGACCCGTTGCGCCGCCACCAGCCGCAACCACTCGGCGGTGTCGAAGCCGGGCATCACCACCAGGGTCCCGCCCGAGATGTGGGTCAGGAGCGCGAAGGCGTTGGGGCCGGCGTGGTAGAGGGGCCCGGTGACGAGATGGACCTCGGGCCCCGGGGTGGCGGCCGCCTGGCCGAAGTTCAGCTCGGCCATCAAGGCGGCGAGGACGGCCCGGTCGGAGCGGCTGCGGATGGCACCCTTGGGCAGCCCCGTGGTGCCCGAGGTGTACATCATGGTGGTTCCGTGGTCCGGCGGGGCCGGGGGCTCGTCCGCCGAGCCGAGGGCGGTGACGTCCTCCCACGACCGCGTCCCGGGGCAGGGTCCGCCGAAGGACACCGCGTGGCGCAGCGCGGGGAGGCGGGGCAGCATCCCGGCGATCACCGGTGCGCAGCCGGCGGCGGCCACGACGACCGCCGCCCCGCTGTCGACCAGGACGTGATGGGCCTCCTCGGCGGTGAGCCGGTACGGCAGGGGCACGGCGACCAGGCCGAGCTTGCGGAAGGCGTGCATGGCGACCACCACCCGGGTGCTGTTGGGCCCGCACCAGGCCGCGCAGTCCCCGGCCTCGATGCCCAACGCGACCAGGCCACCGGCCAACCGGTTCACCTCGGCGTTGAGGGCGGCGCGGGTGGTGACGACCCCCGCCTCCACCACTGCGGGGAAGGCGCCGTCGGCCGCGGCCCACGCCGCCATCGGATCGGCGGCGGGACCTGGCACAGGCAGGACTGTAATTGCCGGACCGGTACCGGCCGGGGCACCCCTACGCTCTCGGCCATGTCCCCGGGCTGGATCCGCCGGCTCTGGCCGTACCTCATGGCCCACCGCCGTGACGTGGTGACCGCGTTCGGAGCGTCGGTCGTCGGGCTGGCCGTCTCCGCGTTCACGCCCGTCGTCGAGAAGGTGATCATCGACGACGTCATCCTGGGCCACCGGCGGTCGCTCACCCCCTGGCTGGCCCTGCTCGTCGCCGCCGGGGTGTTCCGCTTCGGCGTCGCCCACGTCCGGCGCTTCGTCGGCGGCCGGGTGGCGTTCGCGGTCCAGTTCGACCTGCGAAATGCCATCTACGAGCGCCTCCAGCGCCTGGACTTCGCCCGCCACGACGACTTCCAGACCGGTCAGATCGTCTCCCGGGCCGGCTCCGACGTCGGCCTGATCCAGTCGCTGCTCGCCTTCCTGCCCCTGGCCAGCGGTGGGGCGGTCACCGTCGTCCTGTCCGTCGTCATCATGGCCGTGCTGTCGCCCCTGCTGACGGTGGTCACCCTCGTGGTCATCCCGGTGATCCTGGTAGTGGCCTTCCGCCTGCGGGCCACGGTGTTCCCGGCGGCATGGGACGCCCAGCAGCGCGCCGGCGAGGTCGCCGGGGTGGTCGACGAAGCGGTGTCGGGCGTGCGGGTGGTCAAGGGCTTCGGCCAGGAGCAGCGCGAGCTGAGCCGGCTGGCCGAGGCCTCGGAGGACCTGTTCGCATCGCGGCTCCGGGCGCTGCGCATCCAGTCCCGTTACGGCGCCGCCCTCCAGGCCATCCCCGCCCTGGGGCAGGTGGCGGTGCTCGCCCTCGGGGGGTGGCTGGCCCTGCGGGGGCGCATCACCCTGGGGACGTTCCTGGCCTTCTCGACCTACCTGTTCCAGCTCGTCGGGCCGGTACGGATGCTCTCGGTCCTGACCGTGGTGGCCCAGCAGGCGAGGGCGGGGGCGGAGCGCATCTTCGAGTTGCTGGACTCGACTCCCGTGGTGGTCGAGCGGCCCGACGCCCGTGTCCTGGACCGTCTGACCGGCGAGATCGACTTCGACGACGTCACCTTCGGGTACCTCCGTTCCGAGCCCGTCCTCGACGGCTTCCACCTCAAGGTCCACGCCGGTGAGACGCTGGCCCTGGTCGGCCCGTCGGGGTCGGGCAAGTCCACGGTGTCGCTGCTGTTGCCGCGGTTCTACGAGGCGCAGTCGGGGAGCGTCCGCATCGATGGCACCGACGTGCGCGACGTCACCCTCGACTCCCTCCGCCGCCAGATCGGGGTCGTCTTCGAGGAGTCGTTCCTGTTCTCCGACACCGTGCGGGCGAACATCGCCTACGGCCGCCCCGACGCCACCGACGAGGAGGTCCTGGCCGCGGCCCGGGCCGCCGAGGCCCACGGGTTCATCACCGCCCCGCCCGACGGCTACGACGCCCGGCTGGGCGAGGGGGGCCTCACCCTCTCCGGCGGCCAGCGCCAGCGCCTGGCCCTCGCCCGGGCCCTGCTGACCGACCCTCGCATCCTCATCCTCGACGACGCCACCTCGGCGGTGGACTCACGGGTCGAGGAGGAGATCCACGCCACCCTCCGGCGCCTGATGAGGGGCCGGACCACCCTGCTCGTCGCCCACCGCCGGTCGACGCTGCGCCTGGCCGATCGCATCGCCGTCATCGACAAGGGGGCGGTCGTGGACACCGGCACCCACGACGAGCTGCTGGGACGCTGCCGCCTGTACCGCCAGCTGCTGGCCGGACCCGGTTCGGGGATCGAGGAGGTCGCCACCGAGGAGCGCGAGGACGCCCTCGCGTCGGGGCAGGTCACCGCGGCGGCCTGGGGCGCCGACGGTGGAGGTGTAGCGGCGCCGCGGGCCCGCGTCCAGCTCGCCGATGCCGGCGGGGGGATGGGCTTCGGCGGAGGCGGAGGTGGGGGACGCGGCGGAGGGGGCGGCATGGGCGGCGGCGGGGGCATCGGCGGGGGCATGGTCGCCGAGACGCCGGAGCTGCTCGCCGCCCTGGCCGCCCTGCCCGCGGCCGAGGACCGCCCGGAGGTCGACGTTGTCGAGGAGGCCCGGCCCGACCCCGACTTCACCCTGGGCCGGTTCATCAAGCCATACCGGATCCCGCTCGCCCTCGGGCTGGTCCTGGTCGTGCTGGACGCGCTGGCCACCCTGGCCGGCCCCGCTCTGGTACGCACGGGCATCGACCGGGGCGTGGTGGCCGGCTCGGCGTCGGCACTCTGGGCCACGACGGGGGTGTTCCTGGCCGTGGTGCTGGCCGACTGGTGGGTGGAGTGGGCACAGCAGCGCTACACCGGCCGCACCGCCGAGCGGCTGCTGTTCGCCCTCCGCATCCGGATCTTCTCCCACCTCCAGCGCCTCGGCATGGACTTCTACGAGCGGGAGTCGGCCGGCGGGATCATGACCCGGATGACGACCGACGTGGAGTCGTTGTCGACGCTCCTGCAGAACGGGCTGATCACCGCGGTGGTCAGCCTGATGACCCTCGTCGGCATCGCCGTCGTCCTCGCAACCATGAACCTCCGGCTCTGGCTGGCCACCTGCACCGTGCTCGTACCCCTCGTGATCGCCACCGTCTGGTTCCGGCGCCGCTCCAGTCGGGCCTACGGGACGGCCCGCGAGCGCATCGCCTCCGTCAACGCCAACCTGCAGGAAAGCGTCTCCGGCGTCCGCGTGGCTCAGGCCTACGGCCGCCAGAACCGGAACATCGACGACTTCCGCGCCGTCTCCCAGGGCCACCTCGACGCCCGCATGAAGGCCCAGCGCCTGGTCGCCACCTACTTCCCCTTCGTGGAGATGCTGTCGGAGATCGCCGCCGCCGTGGTCCTCGGGGTCGGTGCCCACCTCATCGCCGGCGGGGACGGGCTCACCGCCGGCGAGCTGATCGCCTTCCTGCTGTACCTGAACCAGCTGTTCTCGCCCATCCAGTCGCTGTCGCAGGTGTTCGACACCTACCAGTCGGCCCGGGCGTCGGTGACCAAGATCGCCGAGCTGCTGTCCGTGCCGCCCTCCGTCGCCGACCCGGAGGAGCCGGTGACACCCGGGCGGCTGCGGGGCGCCATCCGGTTCGACGCCGTCCGGTTCCGGTACCCCACCGCCGAGGCGGAGGCGCTCAGCGGGGTCGACCTGGACATCCGCCCCGGCGAGTCGGTGGCGCTGGTGGGCGAGACGGGCGCCGGCAAGTCGACCGTGCTCAAGCTGGTGGCCCGCTTCTACGACCCGACCGGCGGGACCATCTCCGTCGACGGTCACCCGCTCAGGGACCTCGACCCGGCCGCGTTCCGCCGCCAGCTCGGCTACGTGCCCCAGGAGGCCTTCCTGTTCTCCGGCACCCTCCGGGACAACATCGCCTACGGTCGCCCCAACGCCACCGACGCCGAGGTCGAGGCCGCGGCCCGGGCGGTGGGCGCCCACCCCTTCATCGCCGGGCTGACCGGCGGCTACCTCCACCCGGTGACCGAGCGGGGGCGCTCGCTGTCGGCGGGCCAGCGCCAGCTCATCGCCCTGGCGCGCGCCCGCCTGGTCGACCCCGCCATCCTGCTGCTCGACGAGGCCACGTCCACCCTCGACCTGGCCACCGAGGCGCGGGTGGTGCGGGCCATGAGCGTGGTGGCCGATGGCCGCACCACCCTGATCATCGCCCACCGGCTCCAGACGGCGATGGGGTCCGACCGCATCGTGGTGATCGAGGCGGGACGGGTGGCGGAACAGGGCTCCCACGCCGAGCTGCTGGCCCTCGGCGGGCGCTACGCCGACATGTGGCAGGCGTTCGAGGGCGTCGTGCCCCCGGCCGTCGCCTGATCAACCGGCGATCGGGTAGGCACGTGACAGATCGGAGCGAAAGTCACGGTAAGAGCGGGTGCCTCGATCGTGAACATCTCGGGTGACCGCCGCCCTTTTCGTAGCGAGTCCGACGCCGCTCCCCACGAGCGGCGAGGAGGACCTCAGGCCGCCGGCATCACCCGAGGGCTCCACGTCACCGATCGAGCCTCGGGAAGAGCGCGGAACACCGCATCCTCGACGCGCCGGCCAAGCTCCTCACCCTCCGCCACGGTGGTATC
>JALYYN010000130.1 GCA_030946525.1 Actinomycetota bacterium
CCGGAACGGCGTTCTGCTCGGCCACAACGACCGGCACACCGAGGGCAACGGCGGCCAACGCGCACGACGCGCTGGCCCACCCGCCCATGGCCAGCACGACCTTGGGCCGCTGGGCCCGCAGCAACCGCAGGGCAGCGAGCTGGGCCCGGCCCAGGCCCCATACCGCGTCGAAGTTTTCGGTCGTCAGCCGTCGCTGGATGCCGCGCCCGGGCAGGAGGGTGACCTCGAAGCCGGCGGCCTCCACCATGGGCCCCTCGCTCCCCCGCTGACTGCCGACCCAGTGGATCGACGAACGGGGGTGCCCGTTGTCGACCAGGGCCGCCGCCACGGCCAGGCCGGGCACGACGTGGCCGGCCGTTCCTCCTCCGGCGATGACCGCCCAGGTGCCGCCGCTCACCCGGCGGACGCCCGGGTGGGGCGGGCGCGGACCGGCGCAGGCTGACGGGCGATGTTGATGAGGATGCCCACCGCGACCATCGTGACGACGAGGGACGAGCCGCCGAAGGAGACGAACGGCAGGGGTACGCCGGTGACGGGCAGCAGGCCGATGACCGCGCCCATGTTCACCACGGCCTGGCCGCACACCCACGCGGTCACGCCGCCGGCGAGCAGCGAGCCGAAGCGGTCCGGGGCCCGCAGGGCGACCCGCACGCCGAGGACGGCGAAGGCCACGAACAGGCCGACGACCAGGACGGTGCCGATCAGGCCGAGCTCCTCGCCGACGATGGCGAAGATGAAGTCGGTGTGGGCGTTGGGCAGGAAGCCCCACTTGGCCCGGCTCGCCCCCAGTCCCAGGCCGCCCACGTGGCCCGTGCCCAGGGCGACGAGGGACTGCGACAACTGGTACCCGGTGTTCGACGCGTCTCCGAACGGGTCGCGGAAGGACAGGACGCGTGTCCAGCGATAGCCCTCGAACCTGGCCGACGCCAGCGCCCCCAGGGCGGTCATCGTCCCGATGGTGCCCATGGTGGAGAGGGGTACCCCGCCCACGAAGAGCAGGATCAGCACGATCAGGACCATGAGCATGGCCGTGCCCATGTCGGGCTGCATGAGGACGAGGCCGGCGAGCAGCCCCGTCGTCAGCGCCATGGGCCGGAGCACCAGGCGCCAGTCGTGCACCTGGGCCGCCCGGCGGGACAGCAGGTCGGCGCCGAAGAGCAGGACCGCCAGCTTGGCGATCTCGGAGGGCTGGATGCGCAGCCAGCCGACGCCGAGCCACCGGGTCGAGCCGCCGGCGGTGACGCCGACGCCGGGCACCAGCACCAGCACCAGCAGTCCGAAGGATCCGGCCACGAGGGGGATCACCAGCCGCCGCCAGTGCCGGTAGTCGACCGCCGCCACCCCGATGAGCGCCGCGCCGCCCACGAAGATCCAGACGAGCTGGCGCTGGAAGAACACCCATGCGCCGCCGTAAGTCCGCAGGGCCTCGACCGACGACGCCGAGAGCACCATCATCAGACCCATCACGCACAGCATGGCGACGACCGCGCTGATCAGCAGCCAGCCCGTGTCGGGCCCCGCCGGCTTCCTCCGGGCGACCGCCGGCCGGCGCAACCGCGCCCGCGCCCGCTCCCGCGCCGACTCCCGCTGTGGCGCCGGGCGCGGCCGTTCGGTCACCGGCCGCCGGGCGGGGGATTCCTTGGCCGCGGTTCCCTTCGCCGCGGGCCGCTTGGTCGTCGGACCTCGGCCCGTGGGCCGCTTCCCGGTGGGCCCGGCCGGCCTCACCTTCCGGCTTCGGGACGGGATCTCAGTGAGCATGCTGTGCCTCCAGGAGGGCATTGACGGCGCGGGCGAAGTCGTCGCCCCGCTCGGCGTAGGACCGGTACCAGTCGAAGGACGCGCACCCCGGCGACAGGAGCACGGCGTCGCCCGAGCGGGCGACGGTCGCCGCTGCGGCGACGGCCTCGGCCATGGTGGCGGCGGCGGCGACGGGGCGGATGCCGGCGAAGGAGGCGGCCACCTCGGGCGCCGCCTCCCCGATGGCGACCACGGCGCGGACGCGGTCGGCGACCTGGGCGAGCGTCGAGAGATCGAGGCCCTTGTTGCGGCCGCCGGCGATGAGGACGACGGAGTCGAAGCCGCGGACGGCGGCCACCGCGGCGTGGGGGTTGGTGGCTTTGGAGTCGTCGTACCATCGGACGCCGCCGCCGTAGCCCACGAGGGTCAGCCGGTGGGGAAGGCCGCCGAACGCGACGAGCGCGGCCCGCACCCCGTCGACGGAGGCG
The DNA here is from genome assembly GCA_030946525.1 of Actinomycetota bacterium. Classification (GTDB taxonomy): domain Bacteria; phylum Actinomycetota; class Acidimicrobiia; order Acidimicrobiales; family AC-14; genus CADCTB01. The sequence goes on from JALYYN010000130.1 coordinate 2,226, forward strand.
CCGGCGGCGAGGGCGGCGGCCGCCGCGGCCAGGGCGTTGGCGACGTCGTGCGGGAGGGAGCGTGGGAGCCGGGACGACTCGATGATCGGGCCGCCGGGGCCGCGGAGCCACCCGTCGGCCACGCCGAAGTCGGCGGCGCGGGACAGGCCGAAGGTCACCAGCCGGGACGGCGCGTGGGCGGCCTCGGCCATCACCACCGGGTCGTCGGCGTTGACCACGGCGACGTCGCCGGGCTCCTGCCGGGCCCAGAGGCGCGCCTTGGCCGCCACGTAGGAGGCGAGATCGGGATGCCAGTCGAGGTGGTCGTCGGCCAGATTGAGCCAGACGGCGACGGCGGGGTGGAAGGACTCGGCGAAGGCCAGTTGGAAGGAGGACACCTCGGCGACGACCACCTCGACCTCGGCGCCGACGGCGTCGCAGAGTGGCAGGCCGATGTTGCCGGCGGCGATGGCCCGGAGGCCCGACGCAGCCAGCATGTCGGCGATCAGGCTGGTCACGGTCGTCTTGCCGTTGGTGCCGGTGACGGCGACGATCGGCTGGGTCGACCACTGGGCGGCCAGCTCCACCTCGCCCCGCACGGGCACGCCCGCGGCCCGGGCCAGGCCGAACACCGGGTGGGCGGCGGGGACGCCAGGACTGGGCACCACCACGTCGGTGGCCACCACGAGCACGGCGAGGTCGCCGGGGACCGGCTCCTCGACCAGGCGCACCCCGAGGGCGGCCGCCGCGGCCCGGGTCCGCTCGTCCGGGGCGTCGTCGACCACGATCACGTCCGCGCCGCGCGCGAGCAGGTGGCGGGCCACCGCCTCGCCGCTGCGGCCCAGCCCGAGGACGAGAGCCCGAGCGGATCCCGGTGCGGGCAGCACGCCCCGGCTAGCCAAGGCTCGCACCCCGGCAGCCGCTCTGCCTGGGCCCGAGCGGCCCGGGAGCGGGAGACAGCACGGTCCGGCTAGCCAAGGCTGGCCCCCCGGCAGCCGCTCTGGAGGAAGTCGGCGTAGAAGAGGCCGATGGCGACCGCGGTGCAGAGCGAGGCGAGGATCCAGAAGCGGACGATCACCGTGGTCTCCGGCCAGCCGACCAACTCGAAGTGGTGGTGGATGGGGGCCATCCGGAACACCCGCCGGTGGAAGACCTGGAACACCGCCACCTGGATGACCACCGACATGGTGATCATCACGAACAGTCCGCCCACGACCGGCAGCAGGAGCTGGGTGTTGGTGGTCAGGGCCAGCGCCCCGAGGCCGGTGCCGAGCGCCAGCGATCCGGTGTCGCCCATGAAGATCTTGGCCGGGGCCGCGTTCCACCAGAGGAACCCGGCACAGGCGCCGGCGAGGGCGGCGGCGATCAGGGAGAGATCCAGGGCCGGCCCGAGGTGGTAGCAGTCGGGATGGCGGAACTGCCAGAAGCCGAAGAAGACGAAGGCACCGAAGCCGTACATGGCCGAGCCCGCGGCCAGGCCGTCCAGGCCGTCCGACAGGTTCACCGCGTTGGAGATGGCCAACAGGATGAGCACCGCCCACCCCACGTAGACGAGGTCGGGCAGGCCGATCCCGAGCGGCCGGGAGAAGGACAGGTCGGTGCTGACGTGGGCCCGATAGACGGCGAGGACGGCGAAGACCAGGAAGATGCTGACCAGGGCGATCGACTTGGCCGACTTGCTCAGCCCGAGGCTGCGCTGGCGGGAGATCTTGATCCAGTCGTCGAGGCCCCCGACCCCGGCGGCGCCGACGATCACCAGGACGACAAGCACTCCTGCGGCGGTGAAGACCGCGCCGGTGTAGACGTGGCTGGCGATGTAGCCGACCACCATGGCGCCGACCATGGTGATGCCGCCCATGGTCGGGGTGCCGGCCTTGCTGAAGTGACCCTGCGGCCCGTCGTCGCGAATCTGCTGGCCGACACCGCGGGCCTGGAACGACCGGATGACGATGGGCGTCCCGAGGATGGCGGCGAGGAGGGCGGTCGCCCCCGCGATCAGGAGGGCGACCATGTCGTTCTCCCGGACGGGACGGAAGCTCCGCCCGATCCTCCCCCGGTACTCCCCCAGTCCATCGCTCCGAGGAGCTCGGCGGCGACGGAGCGGTCGTCGAAGGGGAGGACCTCGGTGCCGACGACCTGGGTGCTCTCATGGCCCTTGCCGGCGATGATCACCACGTCGTCCGTCTGCGCCGCAGCCAGGGCCAGGGCGATGGCGGCGCGGCGGTCCGGCTCGACGACGAGGACCTCGGGGCGCTGCACGCCCGCCCTCGCCTCCTCGATGATGGCGAGGGGATCCTCGCTGCGGGGGTTGTCCGACGTGAGCACGGCCAGGTCGGCCAGCCGGGTGGCGACCTCACCCATCAGCGGGCGCTTGGACCGGTCGCGGTCGCCACCACAGCCGAAGACGACCAGCACGCGACCGCCGCCCACCAGGCGCCGGGCGCTGGTCAGGGCCTGGCCCAGGCCGTCGGGGGTGTGGGCGTAGTCGACCAGGACGGTGAAGGGCTGGCCCCGGTCGACCTGCTCGTTGCGGCCGGGAACCGAGACCAGGCTGGACAGCCCGGCCGCGACCGCGTCGGGCCCCACCGCAAGCTCGCGGGCGGCGGCCCCGGCAGCCACCGCGTTGGCCACGTTCGCCTGGCCGGGGATCTGCAGCCGGACACGGTGACCCTCCCACTCGAAGTGGCTCCCCCGCCGGTCCATATCGAGGCCCACGGCGTCGGCCAGCGAGAAGGGCGTCGTCGGCAGGCGGGGCGACTCAAGGAGGCGCCGCCCCCACGGGTCGTCGCCGTTGACGACCGCGACCGCGGCGCGGTCGGCGTCGAACAGGGCGGCCTTGGCCTCGAAGTAGCGCTCCATGGAGCCGTGGAAGTCGAGATGGTCCTGGCTGAGGTTGGTGAACACCGCGACGGCGAAGTGGGTGCCGTCGACACGGTGCTGGTCCAGGGCGTGGGAGGAGACCTCCATGGCCACGGCCTCGAAGCCCTCGCCGGCCAGCTCGGCCAGGTGGGCCTGCAGATCCGGCGCCTCGGGCGTCGTGCCCGGTCCCCCCGGACGGCCCGGGTGGCCGGCGGCTCGGCTGCCCGAGAGGGTGCCGATCACCGCGGCCCGCCGCCCGTCCGCCTCGAGCACGGCCCGGAGGAGATGGGTGGTCGTGGTCTTGCCGTTGGTGCCTGTCACGCCGACGACGGCCATCCGGTCGGACGGGTGGTCGAACAGCGCGGCGGCGACCAGCGCCATGGCGGGGCGTACCGCGTCCACCTCGATCTGGGGGATCCCGGGCCCGACGTCGACCGGGCGCTCGCACAGCACGGCCACCGCGCCGCCGGCGACGGCCTGCGCGGCGAAGTCGTGGCCGTCGACCCGGCGGCCCCGCACGCAGCAGAACAGGCATCCGGGCACGACGGCGCCGGAGTCATGGGTGACGGCGATCACGTCGGTGGCTCCCGGGTCGCCCCGGACGGCGCGGACCCGCAGATCGCCGAGGAGCCGAAGGAGTCTCACGGCAACCCCTATGGACTCGTCGGCGCCGCGTTGGCGGGGATCTGGAAGTGCCGGATGCCGAAGCTCCCGAGCGCGGAGAACACCGGGGCGGAGACGATGCCGCCGTAGTAGGGGGTCGGCTCGTCCAGCACCACGATGGCGGACAGGCGGGGCGCGTCGGCCGGCACGAAGCCCACGAAGCTGGCCATGTACTGGTCGCTGTAGCCGGCCTTGGTCTCCGACGGCTTGCGGGCGGTACCCGTCTTGCCGGCGACGCTGTAGCCCTCGATCGCCGCCGCGGTGCCGGTCCCGTCGCTGACCACGCCGGTCAGCATGCTGGTCACCTCGGCGGCCGTCGTCGGCGACACGACGCGGTGGGTGGCCGGCGACTTGACCGCGTGGGTCTTGCCGGCGGCGTCGACCGTGGCCTTGACCAGGCTGGGGGCGACATAGACGCCGCCGTTGGCGACGGCGTTGTAGGCGCCGAGCATCTGCAGGGCGGTCACGGCCACGCCCTGGCCGATGGGGATGCTGCCGATGGAGGTGCCCGACCAGTCCGGGGTGTCGGGGATCAGCCCGCCCGACTCCCCCGGGAAGTGCAGGGCGGTCGGGTCGGTGAGCCCGAAGGAGCGCAGGTAGCTGCTGATCCTGTCCTTGCCCAGGCGCTCGGCGATCTGGATGGTGCCGATGTTGGAGGACTGGGCGACGATATCGGCCGTCGTCCACCACATGGGTGCGTGGGGCTCGGCGTCGCCGAAGGTGGTGTCGGCAACCCTCAAGCTGTCGTTGACGGTCATGCGCGTGGTGGGGTCGACGATGCCCTCCTGCAGGGCGGCGGCGACGGTCACGACCTTGTTGGTGGACCCGGGCTCGAAGACCCGGGTGACGGCCATGTTGTCGGCGGTGGGCACGGGCGGGCCGCCGTTCTGGCCGGCCTGGAGGTTGGCCATGGCCAGGATCTCGCCGGTCCGGGGGTCCATGACGACGGCCATGCCCCCCTTGGCCTTGGACGACACGATGGCGGCGGCCAGGTCACGCTCCGTCTCGAACTGCATAGCCTGGTCGAGGGTCAGGACCAGATTGTCGCCTCGCGCCGACGGGGTGAGCTGGTGCACGCCCGCGGCGATGTCGTTTCCGGCGGGATCGCGCTCGACGACCAGGTCGCCGGGACGCCCGGTCAGCTGCTTCTCATACTGGGCCTCGAGGCCGGAGAGGCCCTGGTCGTCGGTGCCGACCTGGCCGATCACCGGCGCGGCCAGGGCGTCGGAGGGCACGATGCGCTTGGGCTCCTCCAGGAACCCGACGCCGGGGACCTTGGCCGCCTTGACCGCGGCGGCCACCGGGTCGTCCACCTTGCGGGCCAGGTACACGAACGACGAGTCGGTCGCCAGCTTGTCGCGCACCGCGGCCTCGGTCATGCCCAGCAGCGGCGCCAGGGTGTGGGCGGCGGCCACCGGATCCTTAACCGACTTGGGATCGGCGTAAACGGTCTGGCGCCGGGTGGAGAGGGCCAGCTCGGCCCCGTTGCGGTCGAGGATCGCGCCCCGCTCGGCGGGAAGGGCGACGGACACCATGCGTTGCGACTCGCCGAACACGGCGTACCGGTGGGCGGAGAACCCCTGGACGAAGCTCAGGCGGACTATGACCGCGGCGAAGCCCACGGCCATGATCACGAGCAGGGCGACGAGGCGGCCCTTGGGCGGGCCGTCGCCCGTGGAGGAGCGGCGACGACGCGGTCCTCCGCGCCCGGAGGAGGCCTCCGCCGCCGACCGCCGTGCCCGGAGGGCACGATGCGCTTGGGCTCCTCCAGGAA
>JALYYN010000131.1 GCA_030946525.1 Actinomycetota bacterium
CCTCCCGTGTTCTCGTCCCTGGCCTCCGTTCAACCGGTACCTCCCCCGGATCTTCCCGAGTGCGGCCGGATTTCAGGCGCTTCCGGATCGTCGGGCGGGAACAGGCGTGACGCAGCCCCGGAAGCCCCTCGGGCGCACAGGCGGCCGGCACGTGGAGCTCGGTGCGGAGGTCCTCCAATCTCGGCGCTACCCGGGCGAGGATCGCCTCCGGCATGAAGACGCCGTGGTCACGACGGGCGGTAGGCCAGGGCCTGCACCTCGACGAGCATGGCGGGGTCGATCAGGGCGGCGACGCCGACCATGGCGGTCACGGGGAAGTGCCCGGCGAACGCCTCGCGGTGGGCCCGGCCGATCTGCTCCCACCGGGTCACGTCGGTGACGAAGAGTTGGGTCTGCACCACGTCGGCGAGGCCCACTCCCGCGGCGACCAGCGCAGCCTCAATGTTGCGGAGAGCCTGGACGGTCTGGGCGTAGGCGTCGTCCTCCCCCACCACGCGCCCCTCGACCGTGCCGGTCGTGCCGGCCACGAAGACGAACGGCCCGGCCACGACGGCTCGGCTGTAGCCGACGACCGGTTCCCAGGGGGCTCCGGAGCCCAGCCGCCGCAGCGCAGGGCTGATCTCCACCTGGGCACTATGCCAGAAGCACCCCCTCCTGGCCCCGACATCGTCCCATGGAGCCGACCCGGCGATCCGGTCGCGCTCCGGTGGTCCTACGACTATGTCCAGAGCAGTCTCGTGACGACCAAGGTCGGGGAGACTCCGGGCGCGTCGCGCAACGGGTTGGTCCCGGGGGTCCGAGGCGCGGCGAGACTGCTGGAGGCGCGGACGTCCCCGCGCCACGAACCGGGAGGCCGGGATGGAGCTCGAGCACGTCGATGCCACGCAAGGAGAGCCGCCGGCGGAGTGGCCCGAGCACTTCCAAGGGCGGGCCCGCGTCCAGACCCTGCCGAACCCCTTCGCCGACGGAGGCCCGGCCACCTTCGCCGTGCACTTCGACCCCGGCGGGCGCAGCCGGCCCCACACCCACCGCCACGGGCAGATGTTGATCGTCACCGCCGGCCGGGGCGTGGTGGGGGATCGTTCGGGGCGGCGGCTGGTGGGACCGGGCGACGTGGTGGTGGCCGGTCCCGGGGAGTGGCACTGGCACGGGGCGACCCCCGACTCCCCCATGACCCACGTCACCGTGCAGTTGCCCGGCCCCGACTCCATCGACTGGGACGTGGACGAGGGCGACTGGGGTGGCGACTGTCCGTCCCCCGGGGCCCCGGAGGACGTCGCGCAGGCGTAGTGTCCGGCTATGGCTGAGAAGTCCCCGCAATCCGGCAACAACAAGAAGCAGGGCAAGTCGCTCCAGGAGAAGAGGTCGGCCAAGAAGGCCAAGAAGGCCGAGAAGTCCAAGCGCTCCAGCAGCTAGACCGGGCGGCGGTGCAGCGAGACGGCATAGTTCCCGCCGTCGAAGTCCCGCCGGTCCCAGGTCGCCCACCGTCCGGCCGACACCAGGTCGGCGGCGGCGGCGTGGGTGTCGTAGGTCGCCGGCTCGAGGCGCCCGGCTTCCACCGTGAACCCGGCGACCAGCGCGCCGCCCGGAGCCAGGTGGCGGGCCAGGTTGGCGACAACCGCCGCCTCGGTGCCCGGGGCCAGGAAGATCATCACGTTGCCGGCGAGGACCACCAGGTCGAAGGTGCGACCCACGTCGACGGTGGCCAGGTCGCCCAGGATCCAGGTGAGGTCGGGCGCCTTGGCCCGGGCGACGCCCAGCATCGAGGAGTCGACGTCGACGCCGACCACCTCGATCCCCCGGTTTGCCAGCTCGACCGCCACCCGGCCGGTACCGCAGCCAGCGTCGAGCACGGACCGGGGGCCCAGGGCCTCGACGAAATCCGCCTCGCCATGGACGCTCCTGCCCTCCGAGGCCAGCTCGGCCCAGCGCTGGTCGTAGGTCCCGCTCCGCCCGGCGGCCTCGGCCAGCCAGCGGTTCCCGGCGTCGGCGCTCACCGCGGTCGAGTGTAGGGAGGCGGCGGGCCGGTCCGCCCTACGAGCTCGTCACAAGCAGCGGTGCCACGGCGGCCGGGGCGCCCGCCCCCACCGTCGACGCCCCCGATCCGGAGTCGCCCCGCACCACGGCGGTGGCCACTCCCACGCAGGCGAGGGCGCCGATGGCGAGGGCCAGGGCCGCCACCCGGGCGCGGCGGGGTGACGACCGCGCCGCCGGGATCGAGCGGGGCGCGATGGGGGCATAGCTGTCGTAGTCGTCGAAGTCCACCGTCATGGAGGCGTGCTCGTTTCTCGTAGAGGGCTGCAACGACGATTCGCACGGGTGAGGCCACGAAGAGCCGACCCGCCCAGTATCGACCGCCCGGACCGGATCATTGAGGACCGATCGGCGCCGACCGCCGAGAGCTCACCGTCCGCCCGGTTGACCGAACCGACTACTACCGGTCTCCCGTCACGGTCAGGATCTCGGCGCCCTCGCCCGTGACGAGCAGGGTGTGCTCGAACTGGGAGGTGCGACGGCGGTCAGCGGTGAGCGCCGTCCAGCCGTCGTCCCACATGACGTGGCGCCAGGTGCCCAGGGTGATCATGGGCTCGACGGTGAACGTCATCCCCGGCTGGATCACCGTGGTGGCCGACGGGTCGTAGTGGTGAGGCACCTGGGGCGGCCCGTGGAACTGCTCCCCCACCCCGTGGCCCACGAAGGCCCGCACCACGCCGTAGCCCGACGCATGGGCGTGGTTCTCGATGGCGGCGCCGATGGCGGAGACGGGCCGGCCCGGCTGCACCGCCTCGATGCCGCGCATCATGGCCTCCCGGGTGATCTCGACGAGGCGACGGGACTCCTCGTCGACGTCGCCCACCAGGAAGGTGGCGTTGGTGTCTCCGTGGACGCCGTCGAGATAGATGGTGACGTCGAGGTTGACGGTGTCGCCGTCGACCATGGCCCGGTCGTCCGGGATGCCATGGCAGATCACCTCGTTGACCGAAGTGCACAGGGACTTGGGAAAGCCGCGGTAGTTGAGGGGACTCGGATAGCCGCCTCGGGCGATGCATGCTTCGTGGGCCAGGGCGTCGAGCTCGTCGGTGGTGATCCCGGGGCGGACCTGGGCACCCACCGCAGCCAGCACTTCGGCGGCGGCCCGGCACGCCACTCGCATGCGCCGAATGACGTCGGGCGACCGGACCAGCGGCTCCGACGTCACTCCCGGCTGACCCGTGGCCGCGTAGTCCGGGCGGGCGATGCTTTCGGGAACGGTCCGGGCGGGGCTCAGTCGACCCGGACGGAGGGGGACCTGGGACGCCTTGTGGCAGCGCTTGTACTTCCGGCCGCTCCCGCACCAGCAGGCGTCGTTCGACTTGAGATTGGCCGGGCTGATACCGATCGCCACCCCGCCATCCTACGTGCCGGCCGGGCGTCTGTGACCTACCCTCGGTGGCGTGCCCACGCTCATCGCCGGTCCCGTCCGGGTCGAGGCCGCCGGCAACAGGCCCAAGCTGATCGACGAGTACGTCGGTCGCCTGGCCAGCGGTCATGCGGGGGTCAGCGTCGCCCATATGCGCAGCCCGGGCGGATGGGTGGAGCCGGGCCAGACCCCGGAGTTCGACGAGTTCACCGTGGTCCTGTCCGGCCGCCTGCGGCTCGCCAGTGCCGGAGGCGAGCTCGACGTGGTGGCCGGCCAGGCCGTGCTGGTT
>JALYYN010000410.1 GCA_030946525.1 Actinomycetota bacterium
GCGTTCCGCCCCGCACGGCAAGGGGGCGGCGATGGCGGAGGCGGCGCGGGCCGCAGGCGGCGACATCGTCCTGTTCCTCGATGCCGACGTGTCCAACTTCGGCGCCCACTTCGTCGCCGGCCTGCTCGAACCGCTGCTGCTCGACGGCGCCGCCATGCTGGTCAAGGGCTCCTACCGCCGACCGCTCGATGGGGTCGCCGGCGAGGGCGGCCGGGTCACCGAGCTGCTGGGCCGACCCCTGCTCGAGCGGTTCTTCCCCGAGCTGGCCTTCCTCCGCCAGCCCCTCGCCGGCGAGGTCGCCATCAGGCGGTGTGCCCTCGACGAGCTCGTGCTCGAGCCCGGCTACGGCGTCGAGGTGGGCATGCTGATCGACGTGGCCCGGCGCTACGGCGCCGACGCCATCGTCCAGGTCGACCTGGGGGAGCGCGTTCATCGCAACCGCCCTCTGGCGGAGCTGTCGGGACAGGCGCGCGACGTGCTGGCCGCAGTGCTCGACCGCTCGACGGGTTGAGCCGAACGGCCACCGACGTCGCCCCGAACCCGGTGCCAAGCCGGGTCCGAATGCTGGCCAGGGGCCTGATGAAGCGCTGCCCCCGCTGCGGGAGCGGCGGGCTGTTCAGTCGCTGGTTCAGGATGGTCGACCGGTGCCCCCGATGCGGTCACCGCTTCGAGCGCGAGGAGGGCTTCTTCCTCGGTGCGTATGTGATCAACCTGGCCGTGGCCCAGGGACTGGTCATCCTCCTGGCCGTCGTGCCCTGCATCGTCGCCCTGTCGCGGAACCCGGACACCGGCATCGTGCCCTTCCTTGCCGGCGGCCTCCTGGGCGCCGTGCTGGGCCCGGTGGTCTTCTACCCGTTCTCGAAGACGGTGTGGACCGCGTTCGACCTCATGCTCCGCCCGGCCGAGGCTACGGAGCCAGGGGACCTGAAGTAGGGCTCGGCGATCACCGGTACGAGGGCGGTGCCCACGGCGGGGCCCTTCGCTAGGCCCGCGCCGTCTTCTTGGCCGCGGGCCTGAGATAACGGGCGTCGAGCATGTTGAGCTCCACGCCGTTCTCGAACCGGACCCGGTAGCGGATCCACGACAGCCCGGTGACGATCACGACGACGCCGGGAGTGCCCTGCGGCACGCCGGCCAGATCCTGGGCGGCGAGCACCTTGTCCTTACGCACGTACTCGGTGTCGGCCATGCCGGGACGGTACTTGGTGGGCGGGCGGGGGACCGGGAACAGGGGGGTGGGCCCCGCTGTTCTAACTCTCGCTATGGACGACACCCGCACACACGCCCTGCCCCTTCTGCCCCTGTCCACCGGCGTCGTGCTTCCCGGCATGGTGGTGACCATGGCCCTCGAAAGTGACGAGGCCAAGGCCGCTATCGCCGCCACCGAGTCGTCAGACCGACGGGTCCTGCTGGTTCCCCGCCTGGGCGACAGGTACGCCCGCGTGGGCACCGTCGCCAAAGTCGAGGACTCCGGCGAGCTGGCCAACGGACTCCAGGCCATCGTCGTGCGCGGCCTGCATCGGGCCGTGGTCGGCTCGGGCATCCCCGGTTCGGCCGGCGCTGCGCTGTGGGTCCAGGCCGAGGCCGTGACCTCTGACGACGCGCCGTCGGTGCGGTCGCTCGAGCTGGCCAAGGAGTACCGCGCCGTCGTCGAGAACATCCTGGACTACCGCGGCGCCGGCGGCCTGGCCGAGGCGCTTCGTGGCATCTCCGACCCGGGGGCGATGGCCGACACCGCCGGATACTCGCCGGACCTCTCCTTCGAGCAGAAGCTCGAGGTCCTGGAGACGGTGGAGGTCGAGGGCCGACTGGAGAAGGTCCTCGGGTGGGCGCGTGACACCCTCGCCGATCTGGCCCTGAAGGAGCGCATCCAGACCGACGTCACCGAGGGCATGGAGAAGACGCAGCGCGAGTTCCTGCTGCGCCAGCAGATGGCCGCCATCCGCAAGGAGCTGGGCGAGGACGGCGAAGGCGAGGGCGCCCTCGCCGAGTACCGGGCCAAGCTCGACACGCTGCCCGAGGCGACTCGTACCGCGGTCGAGCGCGAGCTCGACCGGCTGGAGCGCACCAGCGAGCAGAGCCCCGAGCACGGCTGGATCCGGACCTGGCTCGACACCGTCTTCGAGATCCCGTGGGGTAAGAGGTCCGACGACAGCCTCGACGTGACCGAGGCGCGGGCCATCCTCGACGCCGACCACACCGGCCTCGACGACGTGAAGGACCGCATCATCGAGTACCTGGCCGTCCGTAAGCTGCGGGCCGAGCGCGGGCTGTCGCCGGTGAGCGGTCGCGGGTCGGGCGCCATCATCGCCCTGGTCGGCCCCCCCGGGGTCGGCAAGACGTCGCTCGGGGAGTCCGTCGCCCGCGCCCTGGGCCGCTCGTTCGCCCGGGTGTCCCTGGGCGGCGTGCGCGACGAGGCCGAGATCCGCGGCCACCGCCGCACCTACGTCGGCGCCCAGGCCGGCCGCATCGTCCGCGCCCTGCGCGAGGCGGGCACCATGAACCCCGTCTTCATGCTGGACGAAGTCGACAAGCTGGGTAGCGACTGGAGAGGCGACCCCTCCTCGGCGCTCCTCGAGGTGCTCGACCCGGCCCAGAACCACACGTTCAAGGACCACTACCTGGAGGTCGACCTCGACCTGTCCGACGTGCTGTTCATCGCCACTGCCAACGTCTTCGACACCATCCCCAGCCCGCTGCTGGACCGGATGGAGATCATCTCCCTCGACGGCTACACCGAGGACGAGAAGGTCGGCATCGCACGCGACCACCTGCTGGCCCGCCAGCTGGAGCGCAACGGCCTGTCGGACGAGGAGGCGTCGGTGACCGACGACGCCCTGCGCCTGGTCGTCACCGACTACACCCGGGAAGCCGGCGTCCGGAACCTGGAAAGGGAGCTGGGCAAGGTGCTGCGCAAGGTCGCCACCCGCCTGGCGTCGGGAGAGGTCACTGCTCCGGTCGCCGTCGACCGCGACGACGTCCGCACCTACCTCGGCCGGCCGAAGTACTTCTTCGAGGCCGCCGACCGCACCGCGGTTCCGGGTGTCGCAACCGGCCTGGCCGTGACCGGCATGGGCGGCGACGTCCTCTTCATCGAGGCCTCCGCGCTGCCCGCCGCCGTCGGCCTCCCCGCGCTCACCCTCACCGGCCAGCTCGGCGACGTCATGAAGGAGTCGGCCGAGATCGCGCTGTCCTACGTGCGGGGCCACCTCGCCGTCGACCCCGGCCAGCGCTACCACCTGCATGTCCCCGCCGGCGCCGTCCCCAAGGACGGCCCGTCGGCCGGCGTCACCATGGTCACCGCGCTGGCCAGCCTGCTGTCCGGCCGGCCGGTGAGGGCGCAGGTGGGCATGACCGGCGAGGTCACGCTGCAGGGCCGGGTGCTGCCCATCGGTGGCGTCAAGCAGAAGGTGCTGGCCGCCGACCGGGCCGGGCTGACCACCGTGTTCCTGCCCGCCCGCAACGGTGGCGACCTCGACGACGTGCCCGAGGCCGTGCGTGAGCGCATGACCTTCCACCTGGTCGACGACATCGCCGACCTGCTGGAGCTGGCCCTCGAGCCCGCTCCCGCCGAGGCGGCCGCCGCCTGAGAGCGGTCGTGAACCGGTGACGCCCGGAGGGCCTGGTCCCCCCTGGGCGTCACCGGTTCCGGGGTGTGTGGGTAGGGTGCCGCGGTGACCGATGCCGTGGTGGTCGGGTCGGGGCCGAACGGCCTGGCGGCGGCCGTCACCCTGGCGCGGGCCGGCTGCTCGGTCGTCGTCCTGGAGGCGGCGGCCACGCCGGGGGGCGGCTGCCGGTCCGAGGAGCTGACGCTGCCCGGCTTCGTCCACGACGTGTGTTCGGCCATCCATCCCCTCGGGGTGTCCTCGCCCGTGTTCGGTGACCTGCCCCTGGCCGACCACGGCCTGGAATGGGTCCACCCCCTGACGCCGGCCGCCCACCCCCTGCCCGACGGGCGCGCCGCCCTGCTGGAGCGTTCGATCGACGCCACCGCCGACGGGCTGGGTCGCGATGCCGCGGCGTGGCGGAGGCTGGTCGGGCCGCTGGCCGCGCACTGGGACGAGCTCACCGCCTCGGTGCTGGGTCCGATGCTCCGGGTGCCCCCGCATCCCCTGACGCTGGCCCGCTTCGGGATGCGCGCCGCATGGCCGGCGACGCTGCTGGCCCGCACGGTCTTCGACGGCGAGGAGGCCCGGGCCATGTTCGCCGGGCTGGCCGCCCACGCCATCCTCGACCTCGCCTCCCCGCTCACCTCCTCCTTCGGCCTGACGTTCGCGGCCGCCGGCCATGCCGCGGGCTGGCCGGCGGTCAGGGGCGGTTCGCAGCGCCTGACCGACGCCCTCGTCTCCTACCTGCGCTCGCTCGGCGGGGAGGTGGTGACCGGCCGGCGGGTCGGGTCGCTCGCGGACCTGCCGCCGGCCCGGGTGGTGCTGCTCGACCTCACGCCCCGGCAGGTCGTGGCCCTGGCCGGCGACCGCCTCGACGCCCGCGCCCGACGGAGCCTGGAGCGCTTCCGCTACGGGCCCGGCTCATTCAAGGTCGACTACGCGCTCGACGGCCCGGTGCCGTGGTCGGCCGAGGGGTGCCGCCGGGCCGGGTCGGTCCACGTCGGAGGCACGCTCGACGAGGTGGCCGCCGCCGAGCGCGACGTGGCTCGGGGCCGTCACCCGGAGCGGCCCTTCGTCCTGACCGCCCAGCCGAGCTGTTTCGACCCGAGCCGGGCGCCTGTGGGGAAGCACACGTTCTGGGCCTACTGCCACGTCCCCCACGGGTCGCCGGTCGACATGACGGAGGCGATCGAGGATCAGATCGAGCGGTTCGCGCCGGGCTTCCGCGAGCGGGTGCTCGCCCGTCACACGATGTCCCCCGCCGACCTGGAGCGTCACAACGCCAACAACGTCGGCGGCGACGTGGCCGGGGGATCACATGGCGGCCTGCAGCTCGTCGGGCGGCCGCGGCTGGCGGCCGACCCGTACGCCCTGCCCGTCGACGGCCTGGCCGCCTTCATCTGCTCGGCGTCCACCCCGCCGGGCGCCGGCGTACACGGGATGTCCGGGTGGTGGGCGGCCCAGGCCGCCCTGCGTCGACTGGCTGCGACCAAAGTCTGACAATTCGGACGAAGCGCGCTCGACTGGGCTATCCTGCCCGCCCGGGTTCCTGGGGGGGAAATATGAGCAACTGGCGGTTCCTGTGGTCGGCACGCGCAAGGCTCGCGCTGGTGTTCTGCGTCCTGTTGGGCGCCAGTTCGGCGGTCGTCGCCGGCATGGCGTCGGCCACCTCCGCCACCATCGTTTCCCGGGGACCGGCGACGTCGGTGCTGGCCGCCGACGACAACGGCACCACGGCATTTCGGCTCCAAGTGCCCTCAGGCACACGCGTGGGCGACGTCCTGCTGGCGTCGGTGGCTTTCGGGCGGTACGGCGGCACCACGCTGACCGCGCCGGCCGGATGGACGCAGGCCTCCCGCACGAGCTCCGGTTCGTCGGCGTCACTGGTGATCTTCACCCACGTCTTCGCCGCAGGCGAGGCGAGCTACACGTGGAGGACCGGTGCGGCGGCGTTCGGGGTCGGCTTCCTCGCCGCCTTCGGCGGGGTCGACACGACCCGTCCGGTCGACGGTGCCGCCGGCCGGGAGGACTCCGATGGCGGAAAGTCGATCGCCACCCCCTCGATCACCACGACGAGCGCCAACGACGTGCTCGTCGCCTCCTATGCCGGCGTCACCTCCCGGTCTTCCTCGCCGCGCTGGAGCCCGCCGAACGGCATGACCGAGCTCGGCGAGCGGGACAGCGACTACTTCTCGGGCACCCTCGATTTCGCAGGGCAGACCGCCGCCGGCGCGTCCGGAACGAAGACGGCCAGCATCAAGCCCAGCCAGGACGTCGCCATCGCCACCCTCACCGCCCTGCGCCCGGCCACTCCGCCGCCGCCCCCGACGACCACCACGACGCTGCCGACGACCACGACCACGCTGCCGACGACCACGACGACGCAGCCGACGACCACGACGACGCGGCCGACCACGACGACGACGCTGCCCACGACGACCACGACCACGCCACCCGCCCCGGTGATCAGCGGCGTGGGCGCAGGTGCGGTCACCGCCCAGGGAGCGACGATCTTCTGGACCACGAACCTGGCCTCGGACTCCCAGGTGGAGTACGGGACCACGACGTCGTACGACTCGGCCACCGCGGTCGACGCCACGCCGGTGAC
>JALYYN010000413.1 GCA_030946525.1 Actinomycetota bacterium
GCATGACGTCGTAGCGCGGCGATCCGAAGGCGGCGCCCATCTCGATGGCGCAGCAGGCCAGGCCCCACTGGTAGACCCACAGCGAGTACTTCCGGCTGTAGTTGAGCAGCCAGGTGAGGGGCTTGAGTCCCGGCTTGGCAAACGTCCCCTTCTCGACCAGCCCCACTAGACAGACTCCAGCGGTTGGCCGCATTGCCGGCGGCCGCCGGTGGCGCCGTAGGCGCCCCCTCCGGAAGCCGGCCGAAGGGAGACGGCGGAGGCCGGCCGGCTCCGCCGGACGACCGAAGCGCGATCAACTCGCCGAGCAACCTCCGGTTGCGAGGCGAAGCCAACCTCCGGTTGCGAGGCGAAGCCGGCGAAACTCAGACCCAACGGAGCACGCCCTTGCGCCAGGCGTAGAGGAGGCCGAGGGCCAGGACGACGACGAAGGCGCCCATCTCGACCAGACCGAACACGGACAGGGCCTCGAGCCGGATGGCCCAGGGGAAGATGAACACCGCCTCGACGTCGAACATCACGAAGAGCAGGGCGAAGACGTAGTACCGGATCTGACTCTGGGACCAACCCACACCGACGGGGTCGACACCGCACTCGTAGTTGATGTACTTCCCGGCCTGAGGCCGGGTCGGGCGGACCAGGCGGCCCATGCCCAACATGGCGCCGACCATCAGCACGGCCGCCCCACCGAAGATGGCGACGGTCAGATACTGGCGGAGGAACGCCGACATGGTCCGATCCTAGTGACGGGGTTCACAGGTGGGAAGGGGTCGGTACAGATTCCTCAGGGCCGGTGCTGACGCCGGACCTGCACGAGCGTGCGGTGCTGCTCGCCCGCCGCCTCGGCGAGAACGCCGGTGAGCGACGGCTCGCTGCTCCAGCCGCAGGAGCAGCGCACCCAGTAGCGGGCGCCGTCGGCGTCGACCTGCATCCGCGGACCGTCGACCTTGTGAACCTCTTGTTCTGCCACATCCCCTACCGACATGTCGTGGTCCGGCCAGGCAGGCCGGAAACTGCCTCTCTGCTCGGACAGTCCGGCGATGGTACCGGTCCGCAACGGGGACCACACCTTGCGCGCGCGACCACGGGACTCAGAGGAGCAGCACCGTGGCGTGGCGGGCGAAGTCGATGAAGGGCTGGGGAAAGAGCCCGACCCCGACGGTGAACGCCGCGCAGACGCCGATGGCCACGGCCGCGGCCGCCGGAATTTCGACCCGTGTCCGCACCGCGGTCGCGACCGCGACGCCGCCTCCTCCGTCTCCGGCCGACATGGTCGATCCGGATGGCGGGCCCACGCCGGCCATCTCCTGGTCGTCGCCCATGTACATGACGACGATCAGGCGCAGGTAGAAGAACGCTGCCACCACCGCTGCGAGCATGGCGATGACGGCGATGGCGTAGGAGTGGCTCTCGACGGCGGCGGAGATGACGTAGAACTTGGCCAGGAAGCCCGACGTGAACGGCACTCCGGCCTGGGCCAGCAGGAAGACGGTGAACGCGAAGGCCAGGGTCGGCCGATCCCGCGCCAGGCCCCGGTAGGCGTCGAGTCCGGTGAGGTTGTCGCCCTTGCGGGCCACCAGCCCGACCACCGCGAAGCTGCCCAGGACCATGAACGTGTAGGACAGCAGGTAGAAGAGCGAGCCGGAGATCCCCCGGCCGCTGGCCGCCTGCAACCCGATCAGCACGTAGCCGGCGTGACTGATGGAGGAGTACGCGAGCATGCGCTTGACGTCGGTCTGGACCACGGCCAGCACCGATCCGACGACCAGGCTGAGCACGGCGAGGGCCCACACGATCGGCTGCCAGTCCAGGCGCTGGCTGCCGAAGGCCGAGAAGAAGATCCGCAGCAAAGCGGAGAACCCTGCCGCCTTGGCCGCCGCGGCCATGAAGCCCGTGACGGGAGTCGGCGAGCCCTGGTAGACGTCGGGCGTCCACATGTGGAAGGGAACCGCGGCGATCTTGAAACCGAGCCCGACCAGCAGCATGGCGAAGCCGCCGAGCAGCACACCCTGGGTGACGGTCTGGGTGCTCAGGAACGCGCTGATGGCGCCCAGGTTGGTGGAGCCGGTGGCCCCGTACGTGAGGGCCACGCCGTAGAGGAAGAAGGCCGAAGAGAACGACCCGAGAACGAAGTACTTGATCGCCGCCTCGCGGGACTGTTCCCGCCGCTGGTGGTAGCCGGCCAGGACGTAGAGGGCGATGGACAGGATCTCCAGGCCGAGGAACACGACGATCAGGTCGTTGGCCTGGGCCATCAGCACACCGCCCGAGGCCGACAGCAACATCAGGACGAAGAAGGTGGGCGCCTCCAGGCGTTCCTGGCGCAGGTAGCCGTGGGCGATCAGGGCGCCGAGGATCACCGCGCAGCAGATCACCACCGTGAAGAAGACGCTGAACCCGTCGACCACGAGGGCGTCGGCCATGGCCAGCCGGGCTCCGTGATGGCCGCCCGACACGTCGCCCCACAGGGCCCATGCGGCAACCAGGGCGGCGACGGCGGTGGCGATGGTGAAGATGCAGGCGCCGGTGGCCATGGAGCGGTCGCGCCGAAAGGTCCCGGCCACGAGGAGGGCGAGGGCGCCGACCACCAGGATCATCTCGGGAGCCATCAGGCTCCACTCGACGGGGGGGAGTTGGAGGGGCGGCACGCTACGGCACCTTTCCGGTGGCGACGGCCGGCTGGCGGTAGTCGGAGTGCTGCTCGACATGGGTGACGAGGTCGCGAACCGCGGGGGCGATGCGATCGAGCACGGGGCGGGGGTAGACGCCGAGGAAGACGATCAGGATCACCAGCGGCGCCATGATGGCCCGCTCCCGCATCGTCATCTCGGGGAAGTCGGCGTTGGCACCCTCTGGACGGCCGTGAAAGACCCGCTGGTAGGCCCACAGGAGGTAGAGCGCAGCCAGGATCACACCTGTCGTCGCCACCACCGCCCACCACCGGTGCGTGACGAACGTGCCGATCAGCACCAGGAACTCCCCGACGAAGCCGTTGAGCCCGGGCAGACCGATCGACGACAGCATCACCAGCATGAAGACGCCCGCGAACACCGGGGCCACGCGCTGGATGCCGCCCAGCTCGGAGATCTGCCGGGTGTGGCGGCGCTCGTAGATCATGCCGACCAGGAGGAACAGGGCGCCGGTGGAGATCCCGTGGTTGACCATCTGCAGGACGCCGCCCTCCATGCCCTGCTGGGATAGCCCGAAGATGCCCAGGACGATGAATCCGAGGTGGGCCACGGAGGAGTAGGCCACGAGACGCTTCAGGTCGCGCTGCATGATGGCGACGACCGCGCCGTAGATGATCCCGATGGTCCCCAGGGTGAGGAACAGCGGCGCCATGTCGACCGCCGCCTGGGGAAACAGGTAGAGGCCGAAGCGAAGGAACCCGTAGGTGCCCAGCTTCAGCATGATGCCGGCCAGGATGACCGAGCCTCCGGTCGGCGCCTCGGTGTGGGCGTCGGGGAGCCAGGTGTGGAGGGGGAACATCGGCACCTTGATGGCGAACGACGCCGCGAAGGCCAGGAACAGCCATCGTGAGGTGCTCGACGCCAGGGACTGCTCCTTGGCGAGGGTGACGACGTCGAAGGTGAGGTGACCCGTCGCCTGCCGGTGGAGGAAGACCACGGTCAGGATGCCCACGAGCATCAGGGCCGAGCCGACCATCGTGTACAGGAAGAACTTGAGGGTGGCGTAGATGCGCCGGTCGTAGCCCCAGCCGCCGATCAGGAAGTACATCGGTACCAGGACGAGCTCCCAGAACAGGAAGAACAGGAACAGGTCGAGGGACAGGAAGACGCCGATGCACCCGGCCTCCAGCAGGAGCATCCAGGCGACGTAGCCCTTCATGTCGTGGTGGACCTCGGGGGCCCCGATGGCGAGGGGGAAGAGGATGCCCGACAGGACCACCAGGAAGAGGGAGATCCCGTCCACGCCCAGCTTCCAGGAGATGCCGAAGTCGCGGATCCAGACGTGTTGCGAGACGAACTGGAAGCCGCCCTGGCCCGTCTTGAAATCGAACATCAACGCGACGCCGAGGAGGGCGACCACGACGGCGAACGAGATGCCGACGAGGCGGATGAGACGATCGTTGCCGCGCGGCATGCAGGCCACCACGGCCGCGCCCAGGGCGGGCAGGACCACGAGCAGGGTGAGCATGGGGAGGCTGTCGGACACCTAGTGTTCCGTTCCGTGAGTTCGGCGCGCGTAGCGCCGAGCTGTCGGCGTCCCCGGCAAGGCGCATCGGAGCCGGGATACCCATGCCGTCTCCGGGCGAGGAGCAACGCAGCCGGCGGCGGCGGCGACCGGCGGGACGCCGCCAGAACTTGCGGAACGGCGCACTAGACGGTCCTGACCACTGCGTACGCCAGGATGGCCACGGCCCCGAGGGCGACCGCCAGGGCGTAGTTGCGGACGAAGCCCGACTGCACGGTCCGCAGCCGGGTGCCGCCCGCCCGCACCAGGGCCCCAACGCCGTTGACCGTCCCGTCGATGATCTTGGCGTCGACCACGAAGGCGCTGAAGGTGGCGACGGCCCGGCCTGGGATCTCCACAACCGACCGGTACAGGTCGTCGACGTACCACGCCTTGCGCAGGACCAGGGGCTCGACGGCCGACTCCCTCACCCGCTTGCCCAGGTAGACCAGGTAGGCAATGCCGATGCCGGCGAGGGCGGCGGCGGTGGTCACCAGACCCAACGCCCACTTGGTACCGGTGCCGGAGGTAACCAGGTGGAGGCGCTCGCCGACGACCGGCTCGAGCCAGTGCTCCAGCGGCGTCCGCAGGATGCCCCCGATGGCGGCGAGGACGGCCAGCACGATGAGCGGGATGGCCATCGAGGGCGGCGACTCGTGCGGCTTGAAGTCCCCGTGGGCGCCATGGCCGCCGGGCATGGCGGGCGCGCCGTGCCCGTTCGATGCGCCGTGGGGGCCGGCGGCGGCCGGCTCGTGCTCAGGCTCGGCCTCGGCCTGGGCCGGGGATCTGTCGTCGGCGGCCTGTTTCCACCGCTCGTCGCCGTAGAACACGAGGAACACCTGCCGGGCCATGTAGTAGGCGGTCAGCAGGGCGGTGACCAGGCCGATGAACCACAGCACGGGGCTCTTCTCGTAAGCGTTCAGCAGGATCTCGTCCTTCGACCAGAATCCGGCGAAGGGGGGGACGCCGGCGATGGCCAGCCAGCCGACGATGAAGGTTGCGCTGGTGATCGGCATCCACTTGCGAAGCGAGCCCATTCGCTTCATGTCCTGCTCGTCGTGCATGCCGTGGATCACCGAGCCGGCGGCCAGGAAGAGCAGGGCCTTGAAGAAGGCGTGGGTGACCATGTGGAAGATGGCGGCGACATAGGCGCCCGACCCGACGGCCAGGAACATGTAGCCGAGCTGGGAGACGGTGGAGTAGGCGAGCACCTTCTTGATATCGTTCTGGGCACAGGCGATGGTGGCGGCGAAGAAGGCGGTGAGCGCCCCGATGGTGGCGATGAGAGTCAGCGCGCCGGGAGCGAGGCTGAGGATCGGGTTGATCCGCACCATGAGGAAGACGCCGGCCGTCACCATGGTGGCGGCGTGGATCAGGGCCGAGACGGGGGTGGGGCCCTCCATGGCGTCGGGCAGCCAGATGTAGAGGGGGAGCTGGGCCGACTTCCCCACCGCTCCCAGAAAGAGGAGCAGGGCGATCGCCGTCGCCGTGCCGTGGGCCAGGCCCGACGCGCCCTGGAGCACGGGCACGTACTGGAGGGTGCCGAAGGTGGCGAAGATCAGGAACATGGCGACCATGAACCCGAAGTCGCCGACGCGGTTGGTGACGAAGGCCTTTTTGCCCGCCGTCGCCGCCGACGGGCGCTCGAACCAGAACGAGATGAGGAAGTACGAGCAGGCGCCCACGCCCTCCCAGCCCAAGAAGGTGAGCAGGAAGCTGTCGGCCAGCACCAGCATGAGCATGGAGAAGGCGAACAGGTTCAGGTAGACGAAGAAGGTCGCGTACCGCTCGTCGTCGTGCATGTAGCCGATGGAGTACAGGTGGATGAGGGCGCCGACCCCGGTGACGAAGAGAGCCATGGTGACCGAGAGGGGATCCACCAGGAAGCCGACGTCCACGTGGAGCCCACCGGCGGGAATCCATGCGTAGAGGTGCTGGTCGAGCAGCCGGGCGTCGGCATGACTGCCCAGCATGTCAACGAAGACGCCGACGGACACGACGAAGGCGCCGACCATCGCGCCGGTCGCCACCCACCCCGCCTTGGGATCGCCGAGGCGGCGCCCGAAGATCAGCAGGATGACGAACCCCGTGAGGGGCAGGGCGGGTATCAGCCACACGGCGTGACGCATCGTCGGTGGGGCCCTCAGCCCTTCAGCAGGGAGATGTCGTCGGCGGTGGCGTTGGCGCGACGGCGAAAGATGGACACGATGATTGCCAGCCCGACGACGACCTCGGCAGCAGCGACCACCAGCACGAAGAAGACCACGACCTGCCCGCCGATGTCGTCGAGCATTCGGGCGAAGGTGACGAAGGTGAGATTCACCGCGTTGAGCATCAGCTCCACGCACATGAACATCACCAGGACGTTGCGGCGGGTGAGCAGGCCGACGCCGCCGATGGTGAAGACGATGGCGGCCAGGCCCAGGTACCAGGCTCCCGGAACACTCACGGTGCCATGGCCTCGGGCGGTGGCCCGGCCGGGACACCGACGCCGTCGGTGGCGCCGTCCTCGTCACCTGCGCCCCTGACGCCGCCGGACGGGGAGTGACGGGCCAGCACCACCGCCCCGACGACGGCGATCACCAGCAGGACGGAGGTCGACTCGAAGGCCAGCAGGTACCGGGTGAACAGGGCCCGGGCCAGCTTCTCGATGTTGCTGCCCGCGCCGCTGGCCGGGCCGGCCACCGAGTGGGCGCCCGACACCCAGGCGTTGCGGGCCAGCAGGAAGATGGCGGCGATGATGCCGACGCCGGCCAGGCCGGCGACCGTCCGCTGCCCCCGGAGCGGCTCGATGGCCACGTTCTCGGAGCGGTCGACGCCCAGCAGCATGATGACGAAGAGGAACAGCACGACGATGGCGCCGGCGTAGACGATGATCTGGACCGCGGCCAGGAAGTCGGCCTGCTGGGCGACGAAGAGCACGGCCACGCCGAACAGGGTCAGCACCAGCATCAGGGCGGAGTGCACCGGATGGGTGGCCAGCACCACGCCCAGCGCACCGCTGAGCACGGCGACGGCGGCCAGCACGAACACGACCCAGTCCATTAAGCCCGTCCCCTGCTCCCGCTGCCGGAGCGGCCCTTGGAGCCGGTCTTGCCGGTGGGCCCGGTCGGCCTGGCCGACTTCGACCTGGCCGGCTTCGGTGCGGCCCGCTTCGAGCCGGCTGCCTTCGAGGAGGTGGCGGCGGCGTCGCCGGTCTGGCCCCTCTCGGGGTCGCGCACGCCGAAGCCGAGCTCGGCCGACCACGCCACCCGGCCCTCGTAGGCCGCCGAGCCCGACGGCGCCGTCGCCCGCACCCACGCCGAGGTGTGCTCCTCGTCGCCCGGGCGCCAGTCCTCCCATGGGAGGTGCTGGGGCTGGCCGTCGTCGTCGACCACCAGCTCGGCCTTGGTGTAGATGGCGTCCTGGCGGTCCGTGAAGGAGAACTCGAACAGCTTTGACTCGGTGATGGCCTCGGTGGGGCACGCCTCGACACAGAGGTCGCAGTGGATGCAGCGCAGGTAGTTGATCTCGTAGACGAAGCCGTAGCGCTCACCCGGCGACACCGGCTCGTCGGGTGGGTTGTCGGCGCCGCGAACGTAGATGCACCGGGCCGGGCACACCCCCGCGCACAGCTCGCAGCCGATGCACTTCTCCATGCCGTCCTCGTACCGGTTGAGGACGTGGCGGCCGTGGAGGCGCACCGGCTTGGGACGCTTCACGTCCGGGTACTTGTTGGTCACCCGGTCGTCGAACATCTGCTTGAACGTGACCTTGAAGCCGTCGAGGTAGCCCATCAGCGGTCCTCCCCCATCATGTTCCCGCTTCTCATGTTCGGCTCCTCACGAGGCCGCCCCGGCCGTCTCGCCCTGGCGCAACGCCGCGCCCAGGCCGGCCCAGGCGGCCAGGCCGACGGCGACGCCGACGACCAGCACGATGCCGGCGTTCCAGCCCTGGTCGCGGCCGACCCGGAGGGCGGCGATGAGCAGCAGCCAGTACAGGGCCAGGGGGATCAGCTTCTTCCAGCCCAGGTCCATGAGCTGGTCGTAGCGCAGGCGGGGCAGGGTGGCCCGGAACCACACGTAGACGAACAGGAACACGAGCAGCTTGGCGAAGAACCACACCACCGGCCACAGCGACGGCAGGAAGCCGATGTGGGGGCCGTTCGGACCTCCCAGGAACAACGTGACGGCCACCGCGGAGACGGTGACGGTGTTCATGAACTCGGCCAGGTAGAAGAGGGCGAAGCTGATCGAGGAGTACTCGGTGTGGAAGCCCCCCACCAGCTCCTGCTCGGCCTCGACGAGGTCGAACGGCGGCCGGTTGGTCTCGGCGGTGGCGGCGATGAGGTAGATGACGAACGGGACCACGCCCAGCACCCACAGGTTCCAGCGCCAGTGGGCCTGATTGACGACGATGGCCTGGGTCGACAGCGACCCGGTGGCCAGCACGGCGGCGGCCACGGACAGGCTCATGGCCGCCTCGTAGGAGACCATCTGCGCCGACGCCCGGACCGAGCCCAGCAGCGGGTACTTCGAGCCCGACGCCCAGCCGGCCAGCATGATGCCGTAGACGGCGATCGACGACATGGCCAGCAGGAAGAGGACGCCGACGGGCGGGTCGGCCAGCTGCAGGTAGGTGTGGTGGCCGGCGATGGAGATGGTGCCGCCGACCGGGATGACGGCGAAGGCGGCGAAGGCGGGGACGATCGACAGGTACGGCGCCAGCCGGAAGACCCTCCGGTCCGCCTTGTCGGGGAGCAGCGCCTCCTTGAAGAAGAGCTTGATCCCGTCGGCGAGGGTCTGGAACAGCCCCCAGGGCCCGGCCCGGTCGGGCCCGATCCGGCTTTGCATGTCCGAGATGACCTTGCGCTCGAACCACACCATGAGCAGCACGGAGACCAGCAGGAAGCCGAAGACGATCAGGACC
The DNA here is from genome assembly GCA_030946525.1 of Actinomycetota bacterium. Classification (GTDB taxonomy): domain Bacteria; phylum Actinomycetota; class Acidimicrobiia; order Acidimicrobiales; family AC-14; genus CADCTB01. Next base: position 9,100 of record JALYYN010000413.1, read on the forward strand.
TTGAGGGCCACGATGAGCAGGACGGCCAGGTTGATGCCGTCGGCGAAGAGCGGATCGCCCACTAATTCGCCCGCTCCCGGCCGCTCGGGCCGGCTTCCCGCTCCCGGCCGCTCGGGCCGGCGTCCCGCTCCCGGCCGCTCGGGCCGGGCGTGACCGTCTCGATGCGGAGGTCGGTCACCGGCTGGGTGATGTCGATCAGCTCGGCCGCCCCCTGGCCGGGAGTGTTGAAGGCCAGCACGGCCGAGCCGCGCAGGACGCCGGCGTCGGCGGCGACGTCGAGGACCAGCGACGTCCGTGAGGACGACACCCGGACACGGTCACCGGTCTTGACGCCGAGGCGGCCGAGGTCGGCCGGGTTGGCCCGCAGGCACGGGCCGCCCGCCAGCGCGGCCAGCGACGGCGAGCGCCGCACGAGGGCGCCGTCGTCGTAGAGGTTCCGCCCCGCGACCAGGCGCAGGGAGTAGGCGTCCACCGGGGGCGCGGACGGCGTGGCCGGGCCGGAGCGATGGCGTATCAGCGGAGGGCGGGCGACCGTCGGCGGCCCGCTCCCCGGGGCGGGCGAGGGGCCGGCCGCCGGCTCCAGGCGGTCGTCGGCTTCCGGGTCGCTCTCGGGGATCACGGTGCCGACGTGGGCCCGGTTGGCGGCGACCTCGATGGCCTCGGTGGCCCGCCCACCGGCGTCGGTGGCGTTCGACCCCACGTTTTCCGCCAGGGGCACGACCAGGCCGTCGCGATTGCCCACCGCAGCCAGCAACTGGGGAGTGACGCCGGCGTGGGAGGGGGCGAGCGTGGCGATCTCGGCGGCGATGTCGTCGATGGACCCGAAGCCGAGGTCGCCACCCAGGCGGGCAGCCAGGTCGGCGGCGATCATCCAGTCGGCGCGGGCCGTCCCCGGCCCGGTGACCTTCTGGCCGAGCCGGCTCACCCGGCCTTCCAAATTGGTCGTGGTGCCCGAACGCTCGCCGTAGCCGGCGGCGGGGAGGACCACGTCGGCGTCGACCTGCGCGGCAGCGCTGGCGGCGTCGCCGAAGAGGTCGATCACCACGGTGAAGCCGACACCGGCGACGGCCTGGCGGGCCAGGGCCCGGTCCGGGAAGTCGGCCACGGGGTCGGCGCCGATCAGTACGAGGCCCTGGACGCGGTTGTCGACCGCGGCCCGCAGGATGGCGGAGGCGTCCATCCCGCGCTCTGTGGGCACGCGGCCCCATGCCGATGAGTACCAGGCCCGACCGTCGTCGAGGCTGGTGCGGCCGGGCAGCAGGCCCGGGGCCAGGCCCATGTCCAGGGCGCCGTGGACGTTGGCCCGGCGCAGGGCGGGAAGGAAGGTGGCGTGCGGGAGAGCGGCGGCGAGCACCCCGGCGGCGTCGGCCACGGACTCGGCGGACTCCGCCACCGAGGGGCGGCCGAGGACGATCACGATCGACCCGGCGGCGCCCAGGGCCTCGGCGGCGGCGCCGATGTCGGCCGCGGACACACCGGCGGCACCCTCGGCCGGCACCCGCGTGGCGGCCAGGGCCCGGACCAGGGCGGCGACCTCGCCGGGCCGGTACTGCAGGCGCACCTCGGCGTGGGCGCTCAGGCCTGTGGCCTGCGGCGTGATCTCGATCAGCGTGAGGCCCTTGTCGACCGCCGCCTCCCGCAGCCGCAGGTAGAGGATCGGCAGCTCCTCCTTGAGGTCGGGAGCGAGCAGGATGACGGCGGAGGCGGCACACGCCTGGTCGATGGTGGCCCGGGGCAGGCCGAGGATCACCTCGGCCGGGAGCCCGTCGCCCATCTGGCAGTCGACGTTGTCGGTGCCCAGGACGCCCTTGGCCAGCTTGGCCCAGGCGTAGGCGTCCTCGTTCGCCAGCCGGGCGCCACCGAGCACGGCGATGGACTGCGGGCCGGAAGCGTCCCGGATGCGACGCAGGCCGTCGGCGGCCGCGCCCAGCGCCTCGTTCCAGCTGGTCTCGACGAGCTCGCCACCCTTGCGGACGAGCGGGGCGCCCAGCCGGTCGGGGTTGTCGATCATCTCGTAGCCGAAGCGGCCCTTGTCGCACAGCCAGCCGTGGTTCACGGGCTCGCTGTCGACGCCGAGGTGGCGGATCATGCGGTTCTGCGACGACTGGAGTGCCATGCGGCAGCCGACGGAGCAGGCGGTGCAGGTGGACTCGACCACGTCGAGGTCCCAGGGCCGGGCGCGGAAGCGGTACGGGGTGGCGGTCAGGGCCCCGACCGGGCAGATCTGGACGATGTTGCCGCTGAAGTTCGACGTGAACGGCCGCTCCGGGAAGGTGTTGACCTCGGTCATGTCGGACCGGCCGATGAAGTCGATCATGGCGTCGCCCGCCACCTCGTCTGCGAAGCGGGTGCAGCGCGAGCACTGGATGCAGCGCTCGCGGTCGAGGGCGACGAGGGGGTTGATCGGGATGGGCTTGGCCCAGTGGCGCTTCTCCTCGACGAAGCGGCTCTCGCCGGGGCCGAAGGCGAAGGTCTGGTCCTGGAGCGGGCACTCCCCGCCGCGGTCGCACACCGGGCAGTCGAGGGGGTGGTTGATGAGGAGGAACTCCAGGACGCCGTCCTGGGCCTTCTTCACCTTGGGCGACGTGGTGACGATCTCCTGGCCGTCGGCCACCGGGACGTAGCAGGCGGGCATGAGGGCGAAGCCACGGGGACCCTTGATCTCCACCAGGCACATCCGGCACATGCCCACCGGTCGCATCCGCGGATGCCAGCAGAAGCGCGGGATGTAGACGCCCCCGCGCTCGGCGGCGGCGATGACCATCTCCCCCGGCCTGGCCTCGATGGCCTTGCCGTCGACGCTGATGGTGATCGGATCACCGGCCAAACGGGCACGCACCTTCCTTGATGTGCACGAGGAACTCGTCGCGGAACATCTTGATGCCCGAGGTGATCGAGGAGGGGATGGACGGCCCGAGCACGCAGATGGTGGTCTTCTGGGGCGGCCAGCTCAGCCCGGGGGCGATGTTGTCGCACACGTCGAGCAGCAGTTCGAGGTCGACCTCACGGCCCTGGCCCATTTCAATGCGGCGCATGATCTTGTCCAGCCAGCCGCCACCTTCGCGGCACGGCGTGCACTGGCCACACGACTCCCGGTGGAAGAAGCGGGTGATACGCCAGGCGGCCCGCACCATGCAGGCGGTCTCGTCCATGACCACGACCGATCCGGATCCGAGCATGGATCCGGCCTTGCCGACCGCGTCCTGGTCGAGGGCCATGTCCAGCTCGTCGGGGCCGAACCAGGGCGCGGAGACCCCGCCGGGGACGAAGGCCTTGAGCCGGCGATCGCCGGTGACGCCGCCGCCGAGGCGCTCGTCGTAGATGAGGTCCCGGAAGGTGGTCTTGGCCATCTCGACCTCGTAGTTGGCCGGCTTCTTCACATGGCCGGCGAGGGAGAAGATGCGGGTCCCCGTCGAGCGACCGATGCCGAGTGCGGCGAAGGCGGCCCCGCCGTTGAGCACGATCCACGGTAGGTTTGACATGGTCTCGACGTTGTTGACGACGGTCGGCGCCTTGTAGAGGCCGATGGCGGCCGGGAAGTAGGGCGGCTTGTCTCGCGGATACCCCCGCTTCCCCTCCAGGCTCTCCAGCAGCGCCGTCTCCTCACCGCAGATGTAGGCGCCCGCGCCGGGGTGGACGACGAGGTCGATCGAGAAGCCGGAGCCGAAGACGTTGGGCCCGACCGCGCCGTAGGCGTAGGCCTCGTTGAGGGCCGCGGTCAGCCGCTCGATCCCGAGGGCGAACTCGCCGCGGACGAAGATGAAGGCCTGCGACGCCCCCACGGCATAGGCACAGATCAGGGAGCCCTCGATGATCTGGTGGGGGTCGGCCTCCAGGAGCATGTGGTCCTTGAAGGTGCAGGGCTCGCTCTCGTCGCCGTTGACGACGAGGTAGATCGGCTCGGCCTTGCGCAACATCCGCCACTTCTTGCCCGCCTCGAAGCCGGCGCCGCCCCGACCGAGAAGGTTGGCGGTGAGCACCTCCTGGGTGACGGCGGCGCGGTCCATGGTCAGCGCCTTGCGCAGCCCGTCGTAGCCACCGTGGTCCAGGTAGGAGCCGAGCGTCCAGGACTGGGGCAGCCCGATGCGGGACGTGACGATGGGTGCGGCGTCGGTGATCACCGGGCGTCCTCCCGCCGGGCTCCCATGGACCGGCCTGATCGTCCGGTCATGATCCCGGGTCCTCCACGGCCTTGGCCTGCCCCGCAGCCTGTGCGGTGGAACCTGCGCCGCTCGATTGCGGCTCACCCTGGGCGCCGACCACTCCCGCAGGGGCCCCCTGGGGCGGCGTCATCGCGCCCTCGGCGGGATCGGAGCCGTTGGCCGCCGAGACTGCGCCGGCGGCGGGCAACCCGACGGTGCGCCGGACGCGGCAGAGGGTGCCGTGGGACGGCACGTCATCGGCCAACCGGCCGGCGGCGAGGTCGTCGACCAGGCGATCGAAGTCGTCGTTGGCGATGTTGCCGAAGTACCGCCAGTTGACCGCCAGGCAGGGGGCGGCTCCGCAGAAGGCGATGCACTCGACCTCCTCCAGGGTGAACCGCCCGTCGGCCGTGGTGCCCCCCGGGGCGACGCCCAGGCGGGCCTCGGCGTGCTCGAGGAGCTCCTCGGCGCCGTTCAGGAGGCAGGCCAGGTTGGTGCACACCGACACCAGGTACGTGCCCACCGGGTGGGTGAACAGCATGTCGTAGAAACTGGCCGTGCCGTAGACCTCGGCCGGGTCGATCTCGAGCAGCTCGGCCACGTGCGCCATCCCGTCGGGGGTGAGCCAGCCGTCCTGCTCCTGGGCCACGTGGAGGATCGGGATCAGGGCGGAGCGGGACAGCGGGTACAGGGAGATGAGCTGGCGCGCCCGCTGGACGTTCTCAGCCGTGAGCCGGGCCATCAGCGCCGGTATGCGACCCGAGGCCTGTCCATCGGCCGCACCCTAGCGCGGCGGGCCGGTCCGCCCCCAGGTTCATCGGCCGCCGGCTGCCGGGTCCGCGCCGTTAGCGGTCGACCTCGCCCATGATCGGGTCGATGGTGGAGATCACGGCCACGGCGTCGGCGATCAGGCCGCCCCGGATCATGTGGGGCAGGGCCTGGAGGTTGACGAAGGACGGTCCGCGGATGTGCATGCGGTAGGGCTTGGCGCTGCCGTCGGACACGATGTAGCAGCCCAGCTCGCCACGGGGTGACTCCACCGCCACGTAGACCTCGCCCTCCGGGACCCGGAAGCCCTCGGTGAAGATCTTGAAGTGGTGGATCAGCGCTTCCATGGACTCGTCGATGCGGGCCCGGGGCGGCGGGGTGACCTTCTTGTCCTGGACCCGATAGTCGCCCTGGGGCATCTTGTCGAGGATCTGGTGGACGATCTTGATCGACTCGCGGATCTCGTTGAGGCGGATGGCGTAGCGGTCGAAGGTGTCGCCGTAGGTGCCGACGATCACGTCGAAGTCGACCTGGTCGTAGTAGAGGTACGGCATGTCGTGACGGAGGTCCCAGGCCAGGCCGGTCGAGCGCAGGATGGGGCCGGTGACGCCCAGGGCCAGGCACTCCTCCGCGGTGATGACGCCGATCCCCTGGGTCCGCTCCTGCCAGATGGGCTGGCCGGTGAGCAGGGTGTCGTACTCGTCGAGGCGCTCGGGGAAGGTCTCGAGGATCTCCAGCACGTCGTCGCGCCAGCCGTCGGGCAGGTCGACGGCCACCCCGCCCGGGCGGATGTAGTTGTGGTTCATCCGCAGGCCGGTGACCTTCTCGAGGAAGCGCAGCGTCTCCTCACGCTCACGCCAGCCGTAGATCATCATCGACAGCGCACCGATGTCCATGCCGTTCGTCGCCTGGAACAAGAGGTGCGACGCCATGCGGGACAGCTCGACCATCATCATCCGGATCCACGTCGCGCGGAGCGGGACGTCGAGGTCGAGCAGCCGCTCCACGGCGAGCGAGTACACGAGCTCGTTGCTCAGGGGTGACGCGTAGTCCATGCGGGTCACGTTGGTCGGGCCCTGCACGTACGTGAGCTCTTCGCCCGTCTTCTCCATACCGGTGTGCAGGTATCCGATCACCGGCTTCACCTGCAGCACGGTCTCACCGTCGAGCTCCATCATGAGGCGCAGCACACCGTGGGTCGACGGGTGCTGCGGCCCCATGTTGATGATCATGGTGTCGCCCTCGGTTTCGCCTTCGGGCCACTCGCCACCCGTGATGACGAGCTCGCGGCTGCGGCGCCGGAGCTCCTGGGCGCCCTCGTCGGTCTGACGCTGCAGGCGCTCCTCCTCGTGCGAGAACCGCGCGACGTCGCTCATGTCGTTTCCGTGACGGCTCATCGCGGGCTCGGATCTTCTTTGAAGGTGACGGGAACGCGCGCGGGTGCGTCGTCCTTGCGGAGCGGGTACCCGATCCAGTCGTCGGGCATCAGGATGCGGGTGAGGTCGGGATGACCGTCGAAGGTGATGCCGAAGAGATCGAACACCTCACGTTCGGCGAAGTTCAACCCCGGATACAGGTCGACGAGACTGCGCACCACGGGATCGCCGATGGGGACCTGGCAGATCGCGCGGATGCGGCGGTTGCGCGGATGCGAGAGGAAGTTGGCGACGACCTCGAAGCGCTCCGGCTCGGCCCCGGGCGGCACGAGGCGGGCCGCGTCGACGAGATGATCGACGGCAGTGACGTCGACGCACTGGGTGAACTGCTGCTCGTCGCGCAGGAAGGCGGCGACGTCGTGCCACTGCTCACGGGGAACGTGGAGCACCGGTTGGGTGTGCGACACGAAGAAGGCGACGTCGGGGAACCGCTCGACGACGGCCGCCGCCACGTCGTCGCCCGGTGGCCGCGACGCCGGCACGGGCGCGTCGCCGGCCTCGCGCTTGGGAACGCTTTCACGAGCGTCGTCGTCGGCCATGACTCCAGTACCGTCCGCAGTCCTCAGGCGGAGACCCGCTCGTCGAGGTTGATGCCCGCGCCGCCACTCGCGCTCTCGTCGCGCCGGCGGAGCAACTCACCGTTGTGGATCTTCTCGTGCAGCGTGAGGATGCCGTGCAACAAGGTCTCCGG